>JAZSDZ010000132.1:0-9012 GCA_045531435.1 Candidatus Fimenecus sp. | reverse complement strand
AACAAGTCTGTCATAGATTTCATCAGCAAAAAGAATAAGGTCATTCTGACGAGCTATTTCAACGATTTCCTTTAAAATCTCGTCACTATACAATGCACCTGTCGGGTTATTAGGGTTAATTACAACAATACCCTTTGTTTTTGCTGTAATCTTCTTTTTAATATCGTCAAGGTCAGGATTCCACTCATTCTGCTCGTCACACATATAGTGAACAGCATTACCACCTGCTAAAGTTACAGATGCAGTCCAGAGTGGGTAGTCAGGTGATGGCACAAGGATTTCGTCACCATTGTCCAGAAGTCCCTGCATTGACATTGTAATCAATTCACTTACGCCGTTACCAAGGTAAATATCGCCGATATCAACACCTTTAATTCCCTTAATCTGGCAATACTGCATTATGGACTTTCTCGCACTGAAAATACCCTTTGAGTCGGAATATCCCTCACACTCACGAAGATTATACATCATATCACGGATAACCTCATCAGGAGCTGTAAATCCAAAAGGTGCAGGATTGCCGATATTAAGTTTAAGAATTCGCTGTCCTTCAGATTCCATTCTAACAGCCTCATCCATTACAGGACCACGGATGTCATAACATACATTGTCAAGTTTTGTACTTTTATTAAAAGTTTTCATGAGAAACACCTCATAAATATTTTTATATCACTCTAAAAAAAATATTCCCACCACTTACGCGATGGGAATAAAGCGGTTAAAAATTACTGTTCAACAGGATAAACGCTTACCTTTTTTCTGTCTTTGCCCATTCTTTCGAACTTAACTTTACCGTCAACAAGTGCGAAAAGTGAGTCGTCAGAACCACGACCTACGTTGTTACCTGGGTGGATGTGAGTACCACGCTGCTTAACAAGGATGTTACCAGCAAGAACAAACTGACCGTCTGCTCTCTTTACACCAAGACGCTTTGACTCTGAGTCACGGCCGTTCTTAGTAGAACCCATACCTTTTTTATGAGCAAATAACTGAATGTTGATTTTAAGCATCAAAAACACCTCTTTCAAGTTTCAAGTTGTTGGGATACTGACCTTGTAATTCACCTAAATGTAAATACAATCCGTCAGTTATCACTTTCGATTTACGAGCATCATCAAAACTCATTTCAAGTTTTAAGTACCCGTCACGGACCTCTGTTTCCGGAGTCAGTTTCATAATTTCGATTATAGTATTCGCCGCCATATAAACTGCTGAAGAAACTGCACTACAAACAATGTCTGTACCATATTCCCCTGCACCACTGTGACCACTTAACTCAAAGGAAATTATTGTGTCATCAGAAAACAGAAATTTTGCTGTTGTCATTATGCGTTGATACCGGTAATCTCAACCTTTGTATATGGCTGACGATGACCCTTCTTACGCTTTTCGTTCTTCTTTGGCTTGTAAGTAAATACTGTGATTTTCTTACCCTTGCCATTCTTGAGAACCTTTGCAGTTACTGTTGCACCGTCAACATATGGTGCACCTGCTTTAAGTCCGTCTTCTGAACCAACTGCGAGAACCTTGTCAAAAGTAATCTCTGCATCTGCTTCTACGTCAAGCTTTTCTACAAATACAACGTCGCCGTTCTGTACCTTGTACTGCTTGCCGCCTGTTACGATGATTGCGTACATTTTTCTAACCTACCTTAAATATAGACTCGCTATCGAGGGTGGAAATTCTCACTTTCAGTGCATTCAGACACACTACCCCCTAATATGCGGCTTAAATATGATATCAAAAGAGTTGTCAAAAGTCAAGCACTTTTTGCATTTCGTGATATATATTTATTTGTATTCTGATAAAACAAGAATTTATAATCTGTAACACCTGCAAAAAAAGCACCACAAGGGTGCTTTTTTGGTGTGCTTGACCGGAGTTGAACCAGCGGCCTTCAGAGTCGGAGTCTGACGCTCTATCCATCTGAGCTACAAGCACAAATTATAATTCTTTCCAACTTATACATTAAATCGGAATAATACGATATCTCCGTCTTTCATGACATATTCCTTGCCTTCTGAACGGACAAGCCCTTTTTCTTTTGCTGCCTGCATTGTGCCGTTTGCCATAAGGTCGTCAAAATGAATAACTTCTGCACGGATAAATCCACGCTCAAAATCAGTATGGATTTTACCTGCTGCCTGAGGTGCTTTTGTGCCTTTTTTGATTGTCCATGCACGAACTTCAGGCTGACCTGCTGTAAGATATGAAATAAGTCCTAAAAGGTTGTATGAACGTTGAATAAGAAGATCAAGACCGCCCTGTTCGATACCTAAATCAGCAAGGAACATTTCCTTTTCTTCCTTATCGAGTTCAGCAATCTGTGCTTCAAGTTCAGCACAGATTGGAAGAGTTTCAGCACCTTCTGCTTCTGCAAGCTTACAAACTGCATTATATCTTGCATTGTCACGGATATCATTTGCAAAGTCTTCTTCACTCATATTACAAGCGTAGATAACAGGCTTTGATGAAAGAAGTGCAACAGCAGAAAGAAATTCCTTTTCTTCATCATCAGCTTCAACTGCACGGGCATTGACACCGTTTTCTAACTCACCACGAAGACGTTTTAAGAAATCAAGTTCCTTCTGGAGCGACTTATCACCCTTAAGGTCTTTTTCAACCTTTGAAATTCTTCTGTCAAGAATTTCAACATCAGAAAGAATAAGTTCAAGATTTATTGTTTCAATGTCACGCTGTGGGTCAATACTACCTTCAACGTGGATAATATCGTCATTATCAAAGCAACGGACAACGTGAATAATAGCATCAACCTCACGGATGTGTGAAAGGAATTTATTGCCAAGTCCTTCACCCTTTGATGCACCTTTTACAAGACCTGCAATATCAACAAATTCGATTGTAGCAGGAGTAATTTTTGCAGGGTTATACATTTCTGCAAGTTTGTCAATTCTGTAATCAGGCACTGCGACAACGCCAACATTTGGCTCAATTGTGCAGAAAGCGTAGTTTGCAGACTGTGCACCTGCATTTGTAATCGCATTAAAAAGTGTGCTTTTACCAACGTTAGGTAAACCAACAATACCAAGTTTCATTTTCGTATCATCCTTAATATATTATAATTTTCCAAAAAAGTATTATACACTATTGCTGAAATTTTTTCAATATGGTAAAATGATTAAAATTAAGGCTTCTCCTTGAGGGGAAGGCGATATTTGGTCAGGTGATTTTATGGAATTTGCAAGGACCGAAAGACTTATCGGCACAGATAATCTTGAAAAATTAAAAAATAAAAATGTTATCATTTTCGGGCTTGGAGGCGTCGGGTCTTATGTTGCTGAAGCGTTGGCTCGTTGCGGAATCGGCAAAATGACGATTGTTGACAAGGATACAGTTGACATTACCAATATAAACCGTCAGTTATATGCACTTCATTCAACTGTTGGTAAAAACAAGGCTGATGTTGCAAAAGAAAGAATCCTTGATATTAACCCGCAATGCGAAGTTACCGCTATCGTCAAGATGTATTTGCCTGAAAATAGTAATGAATTCAATTTGTCGCAATATGATTACATTGTAGATGCTATTGATAATGTTACGGCAAAAATTGATTTGGCAATAAAATCACAGGAACTTCATATACCTATTATATCTTCTATGGGTACAGGCAACAAGCTTGACCCTACTGCATTCAGAATCACTGACATTCACCAAACTGACACCTGTCCCCTTTGCCGAGTTATGCGCAGAGAGTTAAAGCAAAGAGGTGTAAAAAAATTGAAGGTGCTTTACTCAACGGAAATTCCACACAATGATGGTGAGCGAACACCTGCAAGTATCAGTTTTGTGCCAAGTGTAGCGGGACTTATTATTGCCGGCGAAGTTGTTAAGGATATAATAAATAAGGAATGATAAATGATATATTATAATTTGTTGTTTTGTTTGCATTATTAACAAATTGTTCATTGACTTAAATTTTATAAAAGAGTAAAATAATCAATTGGTGATGATATGAGTTTAATTGAAATTCGTGATATGTATAAAATCTATAATCCCGGTGAAAATGAGGTACGTGCTATTGACGGCATTAACCTTACTGTTGAGCACGGCGAATTCGTTGCGATTATCGGTCAGTCAGGTTCGGGTAAATCCACACTTATGAATATGCTCGGTCTTCTTGACGTGCCTACAAGTGGTAAATACCTTCTTAACGGCAAGGATGTTGATGGTCTTACTGATGACGAGCTTTCTGAAATCCGTAACAAGGAAATCGGTTTTATCTTTCAGGGTTTTAACCTTATTACAAGTCTTACTGCTGTTGAAAATGTTGAGCTTCCACTTGTTTATCGTGGAATGAAAAAGGAAGAACGAAACAAATTAGCTATCGACGCACTTAATCGCGTTGGGCTTTCACATCGTCTTGACCATTTGCCAAAACAGATGTCAGGCGGTCAGCAACAGAGAGTTGCTATTGCCCGTGCAGTTGCTGCCCGTCCACCGATTATTCTTGCTGACGAGCCTACGGGTAATCTTGACTCACATTCAGGTGTTGAAGTTATGAAAATTCTTCACGAGCTTCACGAGGAAGGACGTACAATTATCCTTATTACTCACGATAATGATATTGCTAACGAAGCACAACGAGTTATCCGTATTCAGGACGGACAGATTGTGTCCGATATCATCAACAGATAGTAGTTTATTTGTTGAACATACAAAATATTGGGTAAAATGTTAACAAAAAATTAATATTTTGTTATGAAAATGTTGCCGAAAAGGGTAGCATTTTCTTTTTATATATGATAAACTTTATACGATTATTGTTTTTTTATAAAACAAACAGGAGGAAACGAAAATGAAAAACACATTCAAGAAAATCCTTTGCGTGATTCTTGCAATTGTTATTGTTGCAGTGGGAATTCCATTTTCTGCTATTGCAACAACAGCAGATACCGTTAATTTCGGTATTCTCAGTGACATTCACTATTTTGCAGAATCATCAATGGGCGAAACAGATGAGGACAAAAAGGAGTTTATCGATATGATGCTCCTCAACAACTCAACAACAGGTTTATCACCTGCACTTACAGAGGCTGCTCTTGCAAATCTTGAAAAGAAAGCAAAAAATGGTGAAATTGACTTCCTTTTGCTTCCTGGTGACCTTACAAGAAATGCTGAGTATGCTGCTCACAAAGAACTCGCTGACAGACTTGCCGCATTTGAAGAAGAAACAGGAATTCCTTGTTATGTTATCAACGGTAACCACGACATCAATAACCAGCGTTCAATGTATTACGATGGTGAAGAGCTTGTGACATCAAAGAAAAATCCTGAACTTCGTGAAGAGCTTGATACATCACCTGAAGAATTTGAAGAAATCTATAAGGATTTCGGTTACTCTGCTGAAGGTGACGGTTACTACAACCGTTACAAGGCAAAGGCAGATAATTCAGAAGGCTCACTTTCATATGCAACTGACATTAACGACGATTATCGCCTTATCGCAATTGACGCTATGATGTATTCTGCTGACAATACTGATTCAGGTGAAAGCGAACAGGAAACAGGCGGTAAGGTTTCTGAAGCACTCCTTAAATGGGCAGTAGCTGAAACAGAAAAGGCTGTTAAAGAAGGTAAAACTGTTATCGGTATGATTCACAATAACCTTATCCCTCACTTTGAAATTCACGTTGACGTTCTTGACCAGTTCGTTCTCTTTGGATGGGAAAAAGTTGCTGATACACTTGCAGAAGCAGGTATGAACTATATCATCACAGGCCATACACATATGCAGGATGCTGCAACTCATGTTACTGACAGTGGTTATGAAATTCATGAAATCGTAACATCCTCAATTCTCAGCTATCCGAATATGTTCAGAACTGTTACTATGAGCACATATGCAACAGGCAGAATTGAATGTGAATACCGTTCACACGATGTTGACGAAGACATTCCTGTTTACATTGATGGTGTTGCACAGGAAAAACCATTCAAATACCAGACATGGAAATATAATTTTGGTGGCGACGACATCAAGAACTTTGTAGAAAACCTTCTCCAGTATCAGCTTCGTTACGGCTTTGGTAAGGATGTTAAGGACGCAGGTGGTCTTTACAAGTATCTTACAAATCTCCTTGATTTCAACGACCTTATGACAGGTCTTATCGGCAACGAGCTTTTAGGTAATGTTTCCGCAACCGCAATCAAGGCATTACTTCTTTCAATTTGTAATCAGCTTGAAAATGCATATCTTACAGATTACGATTACACAGTAGCAAAGGTTTCAGAAATTCTTGATACATTCCTTGATGTTGAAATTTCTGACGAACCATCAACAGTATTTAAAGATACTCTCGGTTTTGGTAGCGAAGGTGACAAAGGTACAATCAGCGACCTTGCTTCAACAGTTCTTGCTAACCATACTGCTAACAATGAAGACCCTAAAAACGACAAGTTCATTATGAGTGCCCTTGAGCGTTTTGATAATGGTGAAAATGCAGAACTTATCGTTGACGCACTTTTTGAAATGGTTATTGAAGACCTCCTTGTAGATAATATTCTTAAAGAAATCAAAATTGACCCGATTTCACTTGGTATCAGTGCTATCAACAGTGATTGTGTAGATTCAACTGTTGATTATATCAACAACATTATTGGTAATGATGGACTTCTTTCTCTCAGCCTTACTGATGTTGTTTCAATCGTTCTTGCTCTTGGTATTTTAGATGGTGATACAGTTACTGAAGTAGTTTACTCATTCCTTGACGAATACCTTACAGATAGCCAGTACGATATCATTGACCAGGAATTCTACAGAATTATGAAAGACTTCACTCACGATGAAAATCCTGGTTATATGGCTGACCACGAAGGTAAATTCGTTGTTGACGGTCCTGTAGCAGTTCCACTCAGCCAGAAGAATTTAAGACTTCCTTCTCATATTGCAGTTACTCTTGGTGAAGATGCTGCAACAGAAAGAAATATCAGCTACTATACAAAATACAGCATTACAGATACTGATGTTCAGATTGTTCCTTATTCAAGCAATCCTGATTTCAGTAAAGGCACAACAGTTGATGCCCAAATCGAAACAAATTGTGATGTTGAAACATTACGCGAATGGCCTGCAATCGACTTAGGCTTTATCGGTATTATTTACCATAAGGAAAATGTAAATCGTCATTATGTAAACATTTCAGGACTTGAAGCCGGTAAGAAATACTGCTACCGTCTTGGTGATGCTGACAAGGGTTGGTGGAGTGAAGTTGGTGTTATTGACACAGCTGACAACTCCGATTCATTCAGTTTCTTCCATATGACAGACCCACAGTCAACAACTGAAAAACAGTATAATAATGTATTTGCTCCTGCAGTTGAATTAGCATTCAAGAATCATGATGCTGACTTTATTCTCGGCACAGGCGACTATGTTGACGATGGCAGAAGCTTTATCCAGTGGCAAAGAATGTTCAACTCTGCAACAGATACACTTATGGACACAGCATTTATGACTGCTGCAGGTAACCATGAAGAAAAAGGCGACTACGCTCTTGACTATTACTTTACATTCCCTAATGCTCCTGAACAGGATAAACTCACTGGTGTTTACTATTCATTTGATTACAACAATGCTCATTTCGTTGTTCTCAATACAAACAATCTTGGTGCAGACGAAGGTCTTTCAGAAGACCAGATTGAATGGCTTAAGGCTGATATGAACGCATCAGATGCAGACTGGAAATTCGTTGCTCTTCATAAAGCACCTTATTCAAACGGTTCACACTATGATGATGACGATGTAATTGCAATCCGTGCACAGCTTCAAACTCTTATGCCTGAACTCGGTATTGATATTGTATTCCAGGGCCATGACCATGTATTTATGCGTACTGATGTTATGAACGACAACAAAGTTGTTGAAACAGAAACTGAGGAAGTTTCATACAATGGTCTTGATTACACAGCAAAGGTAAATCCTGACGGCACAATCTATTCAATCAACGGTACAATCGGTGTTAAGCACTACAAGGCAAAGCCTGAAAGTGAAACAAGCAAACTCTTCCCAACCGGTGAAGCAGTTCTTTACCTTGAAGTTCCATCATACTCATACATTCAGATTGATGGCGATATGCTCTACTTCGACTCATATGCAGTTAATGGTGACAATGAAACAAGAGTTGACCAGTTCGCAATCAAGAAGACACTTGACGACAAGCCTGTAGTTGATGAACCGACAACTGACGAGCCTACTACAGATGAACCTTCAACAGATGTTCCTGTAACACCTGATGAACCATCAACAGATAAGCCATCAGTTGATAAGCCTGAAACAGACAAACCAACAACTGACAAGCCTGAATCAGGTGATATTATTACGGAAAATCCTGAAATTCCAAATACATCTACAACAGATTATTCTCCTGTTTACATCATTGTATTTATGATAGTTTCAGTTGCCCTTGTAGCACTTGCACTTACAAGAAAAAAGAGAAAAGCTTAAACTAAGGTAATGTAAAAAGCACAAACCGTATAAAACTATATATGACAAGGGGTTCTTCAGGTGAATCAGCCTGTAAGAACCCCTTTGGAATATCTGAATCGGTTTTGTCCGTTCTGCATCATTTTTCCTATTTACTGAAAAGAGGCTATAAAATCCTCTTAATAATGCACAATTCGTAATTTAATAATCGTCAATACAATTATAAAAGTGATATTTAAAATTAAATATATAAATTTTAAAAAAACTGTTGACATTTTGTCGTTGTATATGGTATTATATTCGGGCGATAAAAAGTCGTTTATGCGCCGGTAGCTCAGCTGGATAGAGTGTTTGGCTACGAACCAAAAGGTCGGGGGTTCGAATCCCTTCCGGCGTGCCATTAAAAGAGAGTACACATCTGTGTGCTCTCTTTTAATTTTATGTTCAAAAATATGGGATTCGAACCATAAATTCAATTTACAAATTATAATTTATCATTCTGATGCAGTAAATCAGAAAATGAAAAAGACGGGAAATTCGCTCCCGTCTTTGTATTCGTATTATTCTTC
>JAZSDZ010000027.1:0-9225 GCA_045531435.1 Candidatus Fimenecus sp. | reverse complement strand
ATAAGAAAAAGCGATAACATGACCGTCTTCCTTATTTCTTTTGAAAATTGCGGGATTTTCCCAATCGTACTTATAATTTCTCATATTTCCATCTCCTTATTTAGAAGCTAAATATTCAATAAATTGTTTTGCAGTTCTTGGACTTCTGCCACCATTGCGAAGGGCGAAAGCCTCAGCCTGAATTGCCAATTCATCTTTCGCTATACTTATATTATACTGTATAGCAAGATTTTCCACAATAGATAAATACAAATCTTTATTAGGTTTTGAGAAAGTAATTTTAAGACCGAATCTTGCAGAAAGGCTCATAACCTCCTGAATTGTATCCTGAAGGTGAATGTCATCACCGTTTCTGTCATTGAAATTTTCTTTTACAAGATTTCTTCTGTTGCTTGTGGCATAAATTACAAGATTATCTGTCTTACCAGCAACGCCGCCTTCAAGAATTGCCTTCAATGCGCCGAAATCACTGTCGTTTGTTGAAAAACTTAAATCATCAATAAATATAATGAATTTCAATGGGTTGTCGGCAAGTTTTTCAATCACATCGGGTAATGAGTAAAGTTGATTTTTCTTGATTTCAATAAGACGAAGTCCCATTTTCCAGTATTCATTGACAATTGCTTTGATTGTACTGCTCTTACCACTACCCGCATCACCATATAAAAGAACATTATTGCAAGGTTTACCTTGAATCAATGCCATTGTGTTGTCAATGACCTTTTGTCTTTCAAACTCGTATCCACTCATTTGTGAAAGGCGTTGTGGGTCGGGATATTTAACA
Source organism: Candidatus Fimenecus sp. (assembly GCA_045531435.1). GTDB lineage: Bacteria > Bacillota > Clostridia > Oscillospirales > Acutalibacteraceae > Fimenecus. The sequence goes on along the minus strand of JAZSDZ010000027.1, from coordinate 8,441 downwards.
GGAATGATTTCATTATCCTTGTATAAGAACATTCTGTGAGTTACATATATGCCATATCCGGTTGTTCTGATTGATTTGATTTTTCTTATGTATTCATTTTTTACAGACAAGTCACCGTTTGCCCATTCGGGTAGGTAAACACCGACGTTGATTATAGATTGTACATCTTCACATCTGATTTGTGATAATTCTTCAAAAAAGTCCAACTCATTCTGTATTGCTTTTTCCAATAGGGAAGAAACCTGATTTTTTGCAGACTGTCTTACATATATATTTTCATCATCTTGTAAAAGGGAATTGATATATTCGGTCAGGTTATCAGTCTTTTCATAAAGTGCAGAAACAAAATCAGAGTAGAGAGATAAGAAAGAACTTTCATCTGAATAATCATATTCAAGCAATTTTATAAGTGAAGATATACATTTGTCGCTTATAACGTTTTTAAATATTGTAACTGCCTTTGCAGATAAAATGGTATTGCTAAAATCTTTCATATAAACATCCTTAAATATTTTTGTAAATTTATAAAAATTAGGTATTGACTTATTGACTTGATTCGTTTATAATAATAAACTGCTATTAAAATGGAAATGTATACGCTGGAGCATTTTTCGTAAAAAGAATTTTACCATAAATTGTTACGAAAATCAAGGCGTAAAAACAACTTTAATTTAGTAATCTCCACGCCTTATATACTATGTATATAGATGTAGGGCTCAGGAATAAAAAAATGAACGGAGAGTGATAAGCCCTATGGTAAATGTCAAAGAAGTAAAACTTGGCAGAAATACCCGTATGAGTTTTTCAAAAATCAATGAGGTTATGCAGATGCCTAATCTTATCGAGGTGCAGAAGAATTCATACAAGTGGTTCCTTGAAACAGGATTAAAAGAGGTGTTCCGTGATATCGATGCTATCACTGATTACACAGGAAATCTCGAATTGACTTTTGTGGATTATCGAATGGATGATAAACCAAAGTACACTGTCAAGGAATGTAAAGAAAGAGATGCAACATATGCTGCACCTCTCAGAGTTACAGCTCGTCTTTTCAATAAGGCAACAGGCGAGGTCAAGGAAAATGAAGTTTATATGGGCGATTTCCCACTGATGACTGACAGTGGTACATTTGTTATTAACGGTGCAGAGCGTGTTATTATTTCACAGCTTGTACGTTCACCAAGTGTATATTATGGAATGACTCATGACAAGACAGGTAAAGAACTTTATACAACTACTGTTATCCCTAACCGTGGTGCTTGGCTTGAATATGAGACTGACCAAAATGACCTTTTCTATGTAAGAATAGATAAGAACAGAAAGATATTCATCACAACATTTATCCGTGCATTGGGTCTTAGTTCTAATGACGATATCCGTGAATTCTTTGGATATGACGAAAGAATTGAAGCAACCCTTGAAAAGGATACAACTGTTAATACTGAACAGGCTCTTATTGAAGTGTATAAGAAGCTTCGCCCGGGTGAACCACCTGCACTTGAAACTGCTCAGACTCACCTCAACAGTCTTTTCTTTGATGCACACAGATATGATTTGTCAAGAGTCGGCAGATACAAGTATAACAAGAAACTCGGTATAGCTGGACGTATTACTGATAAGATGGTTAAAGAACCGGTTGTAAGTCAGCTTACAGGTGAAATTATGGCTGAACCGGGTGACGTTATCAATAGCGAACTTGCTTACAGAATTGAGCAAGAAGGTGTTGATACTGTTATTCTTGATGTTGACGGTAAAGATGTAAAGGTTTACTCAAATGGTATGGTTGATGCTATTGAGTATGTTCCCATGTTTACAGAAGAAGAACTTGAAGATATCGCTATTAACGAAAAGGTTAAATTCACAGTTCTTATGGAAATCCTTGATAAATGTGGTGACGATAAGGAAGCACTTAAAGAGGAAATGGCTCTTCGTGCTGATGACCTTATTCCAAAGCACATTACTGTAGAGGATATCTTTGCAACAATTAACTACCTTAACGGATTGGCATCAGGTATCGGAGTTACTGATGATATCGACCATCTTGGTAACCGTCGTATCCGTTCAGTTGGTGAACTTCTTCAGAATCAGTTCAGAATTGGTTTTGCAAGAATGGAAAGAGTTGTAAAAGAGCGAATGACTCTTCAGGGTCAGGAACCTGATAAGGTTACTCCTGTTGCTCTTATCAATATCCGTCCTGTTATGGCTGCTATTAAGGAATTCTTCGGTTCATCTCCACTTTCTCAGTTTATGGACCAGACAAACCCGTTGGCAGAACTTACACATAAGAGAAGACTTTCAGCACTCGGTCCTGGCGGTCTTTCTCGTGACCGTGCAGGTTTCGAGGTTCGAGACGTTCATTATTCTCACTATGGTAGAATGTGTCCTATTGAAACTCCGGAAGGTCCTAACATCGGTCTTATTTCTTATCTTGCAACTTTCTCAAGAATTAATAAGTACGGCTTTATCGAAGCTCCTTTCAGAAAAATTGATAAAGAAACAGGTACAGTTCTTTCAGAAGTTGAATATATGACTGCTGATGTTGAAGATAATTACGTTGTTGCTCAGGCTAATGAGCCTCTCGATGAAAACGGAAAATTCATCAATGCTAAGCTTACTGCTCGTCATAAGGAAAACTTCCTTGAAGTAGCTACAACAGAAGCTGACTATATGGATGTTTCTCCAAGAATGCTTGTTTCAGTTGCTACTGCAATGATTCCATTCCTTGAAAACGATGACGCTAACCGTGCTTTGATGGGTTCTAACATGCAGCGTCAGGCTGTTCCACTTCTCAAAACAGAGTCTCCAATCGTTGGTACTGGTATGGAATACAAGGCTGCTGTTGACTCAGGTACAGTTGTTCTTGCAAAGCGTGCAGGCACAGTTACTCAGATGGATGCAAAAACTATTGCTATCACAACTGCTGATGGTGAAGTAGATACTTATGAGCTTATCAAGTTTATGCGTTCTAACCAGGGTACATGTATCAATCAGCGTCCTATTGTATCTCTCGGTCAGGAAATCGAAGCAGGTGAAGTTATTGCTGACGGTCCTGCTACATCAAATGGTGAAATCTCTCTCGGTAAGAATGCTCTCATTGGCTTTATGACTTGGGAAGGTTACAACTACGAAGACGCTGTTCTCATTAATGAAAAACTCGTTAGAGACGACGTTTATACATCAATTCATATTGAAGAATATGAAATCGAGGCAAGAGAAACAAAACTTGGCTCAGAAGATATTACAAGAGATATTCCTAACGTTGGTGAGGATGCTCTTAAAGACCTTGATGAAAACGGTATTATCCGTATCGGTGCAGAAGTTCACTCAGGTGATATCCTTGTTGGTAAAGTTACACCAAAGGGTGAAACAGACGTTACAACAGCAGAAGAAAGAATTCTCCGTGCTATCTTTGGTGAAAAGGCTAAAGAAGTTCGTGATACATCTCTCCGTGTTCCACATGGTGAATACGGTATCGTTGTGGACGTTGAAGTATTTACAAGAGAAAACAGCGACGAATTAAGTCCTGGTGTTAATAAGATTGTACGTTGCTATATTGCACAGAAGAGAAAACTTTCTGTCGGTGACAAAATGGCTGGTCGTCATGGTAATAAGGGTGTTGTTTCCCGTATTCTTCCTCAGGAAGATATGCCTTTCCTTGATGACGGTACTCCACTTGACATCGTTCTTAACCCATTGGGCGTTCCTTCTCGTATGAATATCGGTCAGGTTCTTGAAGTGCACCTTGGTTTTGCATACAGAAAACTTGGCCAGAAGATTGCAACTCCTGTATTCGACGGCGCTCACGAAGCTGATATCCGTGAAGCTCTTAAAGAAGCAGGATACCGTGAAGACGGTAAGTCAATCCTTACTGATGGACGTACAGGTCAGAAGTTCGATAACCCTGTTACAGTAGGTGTTATGTACTACCTTAAGCTTCATCACCTTGTTGATGATAAGATTCACGCTCGTTCAATTGGTCCATATGCTCTTGTTACACAGCAGCCACTTGGTGGTAAAGCACAGTTCGGTGGTCAGCGTTTCGGTGAAATGGAAGTTTGGGCTCTTGAAGCTTATGGTGCAGCATATACTCTTCAGGAAATCCTTACAGTTAAATCTGACGACCTTACAGGACGTCGTAAGACTTATGAAGCAATCGTTAAGGGTCTTAATATTCCTAAACCGGGTGTTCCTGAATCGTTCAAGGTTCTCATCAAGGAACTTCAGGCATTGGCTCTTGATGTTCGTGTGCTTGATGAAGACGGGGAGGAAATTGACATCAAGAATGGTTTTGACAATGACGATTATGATGTAATTCCTGCTGCTGACCCTGAAATTGAATTTGAAAATGTCAATGACGCAACTTATGACAATGGCTTTATCCTTGATAATGGGGACGGAGCAGAATTGGATGAAGATGATGATTCTGATTTCTACAAAGAAATGGGATATAGCATCGACGATGATTCAATGGATGACGAAGATAACGATTGATTGATTTGACTTATAACAGATAAAAGGAAGAAGGGCTAATTTTAATGGAAAAGAAACCATTTGAAGCAATAAAAATCGGTCTTGCCTCTCCTGACCAGATTAGAGAATGGTCATACGGTGTGGTAACAAAGCCTGAAACAATAAACTATAGAAGCCTTAAACCAGAAAAAGACGGACTTTACTGTGAAAGAATTTTCGGACCGACAAAGGACCTTGAATGTCATTGTGGTAAGTATAAGAAAAACCACTACAAGGGCAAGGTTTGTGAACGTTGTGGTGTTGAAGTTACTAAAAAAGAAGTTCGTCGTGAGAGAATGGGTCGTATTGAACTTGTTTCTCCTGTTTCTCACATCTGGTATTTCAAGGGTATTCCATCAAGAATGGGACTTATTCTTGACATTTCACCTCGTGACTTGGAAAAGGTATTATATTTCGGTAAGTACATTGTTACTGACCCGGGTGATACAGAACTTGAAAAGAATCAGATACTTACTGAAAAAGAGTATGCAGATTATATCGAAAAATACGATGATGCATTCAAAGCAGGTATGGGTGCAGAAGCAATCAAAGAGCTTCTTAAGGATATTGATGTAGAAGAACTTTGCAATCAGCTTCGTGAAGAGCTCAGCGATGCGACAGGTCAGAAGAGAACAAGAATTCTTAAGCGTCTTGAAGTTGCAGAAGCATTCAGACAGTCAGGTAATCGTCCTGAATGGATGATTCTTGATGTAATTCCTGTCATTCCACCTGATATCCGTCCTATGGTTCAGCTTGATGGTGGTCGTTTTGCGACATCAGACTTAAATGACCTTTACAGACGAGTTATCAACAGAAATAATCGTCTTGCAAAACTTTTAGAACTCAATGCTCCTGATATTATTGTTCGTAATGAAAAGAGAATGCTTCAGGAAGCTGTTGACGCACTTATCGATAATGGTCGTCGTGGCAGACCTGTTACTGGTCCCAATAACAGAGCATTAAAATCACTTTCAGATATGCTTAAGGGTAAGCAGGGACGTTTCCGTCAGAACCTTCTTGGTAAGCGTGTTGACTATTCAGGTCGTTCAGTTATCGTTGTTGGTCCTGAACTTAAACTTTACCAGTGTGGTTTGCCAAAGGAAATGGCACTTGAACTCTTTAAGCCATTCGTTATGAAACGCCTTAATGAAAAGGGTGTTACAAGCAACATCAAATCTGCTAAAAAGATGGTAGAACGCGCTACTACAGAAGTATGGGATGCACTTGAAGAGGTTATCAAGGACCATCCGGTAATGCTTAACCGTGCTCCTACACTTCATAGACTTGGTATTCAGGCTTTTGAACCTGTCCTTGTTGAAGGTAGAGCAATCAAGCTTCATCCTCTTGTATGTACAGCTTTCAACGCTGACTTTGACGGTGACCAGATGGCTGTTCACGTACCTCTTTCAGCAGAAGCGCAGGCAGAAGCAAGACTTCTTATGCTTGCTGCTAACAACCTTCTTAAGCCATCAGACGGTAAACCAGTTGCTGTTCCTACACAAGATATGATCCTTGGTTCTTACTACCTTACAATGGTTAAGGAAGGCGAATTAGGTGAAGGTAAAGTCTTCCGTGATGTAAATGAAGCTACAATGGCTTATGATGAAGGCGATATTACACTTCATGCAAAAATTAAGATTCGTATGACAAAAGAAGTTGATGGTGAAAAGAAGACAGAACTTCTTGAAACAACTCTTGGTCGAGTAATCTTTAATAATCCAATTCCACAGGATTTAGGTTTTGTTGACAGAACTGACCCTGCAAATGCATTCAAACTTGAAGTTGACTTCCTTGTTAAGAAGGGTGGACTTGGAAAAATTATCGATAAATGTATTAAGGTTCACGGCGTAACAGTTGCTGCTGAAATGCTTGACAAGATTAAGGCTCAGGGTCTTAAGTATTCAACAAGGAGTGGTATTACAGTTGCTGTTTGTGATGCTAAGATTCCTGCTGAAAAGAAAGACTTACTTGCATCTGCTGAAGAACAGGTTGATGGTATCAATGATTACTACAACATGGGTCTTTTAAGTTCAGAAGAACGTTCAAGAGCAGTTATCAAGGTTTGGGAAGAAACAACAAATACTGTTTCATCAGGTATCCTTGAAGGACTTGGAGAAACTAACCCAATCTATATGATGGTTGACTCTGGTGCCCGTGGTTCTAAGGCTCAGCTCCGTCAGCTTGCTGGTATGCGTGGTCTTATTGCCAATACAGCAGGTAAAACAATTGAAGTTCCAATTCGTGCTAACTACCGTGAAGGTCTTAATGTTCTCGAATACTTCATTTCTTCCCGTGGTGCTCGTAAAGGTCTTGCTGATACAGCTCTTCGTACAGCTGACTCTGGTTACCTTACACGTCGTCTTGTTGACGTTTCACAGGATGTTATTATCCGTGAAGAAGATTGTCATTGTCACGATGGTATTGAAGTTTACGATATTACAGACGGTAAGGAAATGATTGAAAAACTCAGTGAAAGACTTACTGGCAGATTCCTTCTTGAAGACTTCTATGATGCTGATGGTAATCTTGTTGTATCAAAGGATGAAATGATTACGGAAGAAAAAGCTCAGGTAGTTGCTGATATGGTTAATGCAAGAGAAAATCCAGAGGAGCGTAGAATTAAGATTCGTTCACTCCTTACTTGTGATGCAGACCATGGTGTGTGTATCAAGTGTTACGGTGCTAACCTTGCAACAGGTGACCCTGTTACAGTTGGTGAAGCAGTTGGTATTATCGCTGCTCAGTCAATCGGTGAACCTGGTACACAGCTTACTATGAGAACTTTCCATACTGGTGGTGTTGCTACAGGACAGGATATCACACAGGGTCTTCCTCGTGTCGAAGAATTGTTTGAAGCAAGAAAACCAAAGGTTCTTGCAATCCTTTCAGAAATTGATGGTATTCTTTCATTCCGTGAAATCAAGGGTAACGAGCATATCGTTATTACTGACCACGAAAATGGTGATGAAAGAGCATATATGATTCCTTATGGCTTCCATAAGAGATTTAATTCAGAAACTGACGAAAATGGTAATCCAATCTTTGTTAAGAAAGGTACAGCTCTTACAGATGGTTCGCCAAATCCAAACGATATCCTTGCTATCAACGGCGTTGATGCTGTTCATGACTACCTTATTAAGGAAGTTCAGAGAACATACCGTAACCAAGGTGTTGATATTAACGATAAGCATATCGAGGTTATTGTTCGTCAGATGATGAGAAAGCTCAAGGTTGCTGAAGCAGGTACAACAGACCTTCTTCCTGGTGCTACAACAGATAAACGTGAATTCAACGCAGCTAATGAAAAAGCACGTCTTCGTTCAGAAGAAACAGGTGAGGCATTCGTTCCTGCAACTTGTACACCGGTTCTTCTAGGTATTACAAAAGCATCTCTTGCAACAGATTCATTCTTATCAGCAGCATCATTCCAGGAAACAACAAGAGTTCTTACTGATGCAGCTATCAAGGGTAAGATTGACCCACTTATGGGTCTTAAAGAAAATGTTATTATCGGTAAGCTTCTTCCATCAGGTACTGGTATGAAGTGCTATAGTGAAGTTGAACTCGAGAAAACAATTTCAGATGTAGTTACAGCTAACGTATAAATAAAAAATGAGGACTGAGCAATCAGTCCTCTTATTTTTCGCTGTAAATTATGATTTGTCGGGGAGAAATGTAACACAGTTCCTTTATTTTGCACCCAAAAAAATCGTGATTATGCGAAAAAATATGTTGACAACATTGTGCATGTGTGCTAAACTATACAAGCATGCGGACATCTGTCCGTCGGTTTGTTATGCAATAAATATGTATGGGGGTGAATCAAAGAATGCCAACATTTAACCAGCTCGTTCGTAACGGAAGAGAAACTCTCGTTAAGAAGTCTAAGGCTCCTGCTCTTGGTAAGGGTCTCAACTCAAAGAAGAATGTTA
>JAZSDZ010000081.1:0-4631 GCA_045531435.1 Candidatus Fimenecus sp. | reverse complement strand
ACCTCAAGGATTAGCTGTATGGTGGTTTACTCTTCGAATATGTTGTATGTTCTCATCAGAACTACATCAAAGACTTACAGAGCAGTTGAAAACAAAAGAAAAATTGGCAGATTGATTGGTTTGTATCATATTGAAAACACATCATCTAATGTCACCTGTCATTCATTTGGCAGGTGTTTTTCTTTATTAGTTATTAACCTAATTCACCTTCCAAAGATAATTGCAACGCTACTCCCAAAATGACGAATTGTATCAAATAGCGAAGTCAATGCCAAATCAGATACCACTATTGATACAATTTGTGTTGATAGTGGTATCGTTGTTTTATATAGTATTTAAGCCATTTAAAAGAATTAAGCGTTGCATTTGGGAATCTCCACTCCCTTTTGCAACGCCTTTTTATTACCTATTTAGTTGATTAGTAAGAAAATCTATCTTACCTATCGTTAAATTACTGATAATCGTTATTTTACTGAAACAGCAAACAGTTTGTGAAAATCTAAAAGTTAAATTTTTGTTATATAAATCATCGGCAAGAAATTGAACAAAATAGTTTATAACTTTAAAACCTGTTCGTGGATTTGCTTAATAACGCCTATAAATGTAGCATCTTCTTTACCTGTAGGGTCAGGCAAATTCCAGTTATCGTCAAAGTCTCTGCCGATGAAAGGACAGCCCACATCACAACCCATTGATATTGCAATGTCAGATGTGGGTATTTTATCATAGGTCTTGCTGTACTGTGTCTGCTCCATATCTATACCGTAAAGTTGTTTCATAAGCCTTACGGCATCCTGATTAATCTGTGGTTTGGTTTCTGTACCAGCCGAATAGAAATCGAACTCATCACCACGCAGATGCTTTCCAAGTGCCTCTGCAATTTGACTGCGACAAGAATTATGTACGCAGATAAAAGCTACTTTCTTTTTCATATCAAACTCCTAACTTATACAGAAGTTTTTCAACATCTGACGCCTTCAACACCTTACCCATAGATACGACCTTTTCGTTTACAACAAGGGCAGGCATACTCATAACACCGTATTCCATAACCTTTGTCATATCTGTTATATACTCAACTTCGATGCTAAGTCCCATATTTTTCACAGCTTCTTTTACATGTTCATACTGCTGATGACAAGATGAACAACCTGCGCCTAATACTTTGATGCAACAGATACCGTCTTTATCTTCTCCGCAGCAATTGTTAGTGATTTCCTCCACTTCACTCACAGAACAACCGCAGTTACAAGCACAGTCAGGAACCTTCTTTTCTTCGTCCTTTTTCTTTCCAAAGTTAAATAATGCCATAATGATACCTCCAAATATTTATACTAATATTAAAATGCTAGCCAAAACATATATAAACCGATGAGCAAAATCGCAGTACCCATCACTATTTTTAAGAACTTTGCGGCGGTCTTGTACCGTTCACTATTATTGATTTTCTGCACGAAGCCTACAGATGTTCCTGCAACCATTACAAGAGCACTGTGACCGATAGAGTAAAACAGCATCAATAGGATACCCCACAACATTTTACCTTCTCCTGCAATAATGGCAAGCAGAGCAATCAAAACGGGTGTTGAGCAGGGTGAAGAGAATATGCCGCCAAGTATTCCTGCAATTAATGCACCTGTAAAACCACGCTTTCGGTTTTTAGACAGCAAATTAGTCGAGGGTATAAAGTCAAATATTTCCCAAGTCTGCAATGCCATAAGTACCATCAGAATACCAAGAATGATGTACCATACAGGCGAAGATGTTCCCATCAGTTTACCTGCGGATGTGGCTATAACTCCAAGCGTTACAAAAGTAACTGCTGTTCCTATTGAGAATACCGCAGAATAGGCAAAAGCTTTTTTCGTATTCTTTTCACCAACACCACCAACATAGCCGACAATCAGCGGAACGCTTGAAAGTGAACAAGGTGTAACCGATGTGAGAAGTCCGGCAAGCAGAGCAAGTAGTGGTGCAAGCCACATATTGTTGCCGATAACTTCAGCTATCTGTGAGAGCCAAGAGTTTATCATTTACTCCACTCCCATCTCTTTTAGTATTGCCCTCATCTGTTCCTCTGTCAGACCACCCTGATGAACGGTAAATGTGTGCTCGCCTGTGGTTTTATCTGAGTACATATCAAACTGAATTTCCTTTGCAAGGGCGTCGCTCGGAACAAAGGGTGTTCCGTCTGCATTAAAAAATACTTGCGTGGGGATAACTTGCACGGGAACATTGGCGGCGGCATCGTAATATTGCCACACATCTACAAATTTAATAAAGGCTTTTCCTTGCATTTCCGCATTCAGCTTTTTCAGTACAGGAGCCATTTGTTTGCAGGGAATACAAGAGTCTGCACCATAGTCAGCGATAACAGGCAGTCCGTATTCAGAAAGTGCTACAAAGTCAATTTGCTCTGTTGCATTAAGGCTGAAATCCGCAGTACCTTGTGAGGTTGGTTGATTTTCTGCAGGCTTTTCCGATATAGTCTTAAATATCCAAATGCCACCGATTACAGCAACGATTAAAAAGGGAACAATTATCTTTACCCATAATGGTGTTTTCTTTTTCATCTTTCATACGTCCTTTCAGATTATTAGCGGTTGAATAAGGTTGAAGAAGTAACCTACGATAATAATTCCTAATGTGCAGAGTGCAACAAAAATGCCGAGCAATTTCGGCTTAACCGCTTTGCGGAGCATAATCATAGACGGTAGCGACAGAGTGGTGACACCCATCATAAAGGAAAGTACAACACCGAGCAATGCTCCTTTTGAAAGCAAGGCTTCGGCAATGGGAATTGTACCGAAAATATCAGCGTACATGGGTACACCTGCAATCGTTGCAAGAATAACACCAAAAGGATTATTGTCACCAAGTGCCTTAACAATAAAATCTTCGGGTATCCAATTATGAATAATAGCACCTATACCTACACCAACCAATACATAAGGGAACACTTTTTTAGCGGTAGAAAGAACTTGTTCGACAGCATATTTCATACGGTCTTTGAAATGCAGTTCTTCTTGCGGAACATCAAGTGTTTTAGCATTTCGGATATATTCTTCCACTTGATTTTCAAGATGGAGTTTCTCAATAAGCGTTCCACCGATAACAGCAATTACAAGTCCTAACACCACATACAACAGTGCAACTTTCCAACCGAAAATACTCATAAGCAACACAAGGCTACCGAGGTCAACCATAGGTGAAGAAATGAGGAATGAAAATGTTACACCAAGGGGTAAGCCTGCACTTGTAAAGCCGATAAACAGCGGAATAGACGAGCAAGAGCAGAATGGCGTTACCGTACCGAGTAAAGCTGCAATAATGTTTGCACCGACACCGTGAAATCTGCCGAGTATCTTCTTTGTTCTTTCTGGCGGAAAGTAACTCTGGATATATGAGATAATCAAAATCAGTACGCCAAGCAGTACCATAATTTTGATTGTATCATAAATAAAGAATTGCACACTTCCACCGATTCTACTTGCGGTATCCAAACCGCAAGCATTCAGAATAGTTTCAATCAGCCGATTAAGCCAACTCATACCAAGGATTTCATTCTGAAATAAATCCCACGTAGTTTTTAATGCTTCCATAAAGAAAAGCTCCTTTCATAGATAAATACATTCAAATATATCTATATATAGTTTTTAAAGGAAGTCGTGCGGAAAAGTTCTGACCCTTTACTTTTCACAACACGACCTTTTTTCGCATCCGCAGTTTACAGATGTGAGTTCCTTTAAGCAATTTGCCGCAACCTTTGCTCCCTCTGATGAAATGGAGTAGTGCATCCATTTGCCTTCCTTGCGACCAACCACAATGCCTGAATCACAAAGAATTTTCATATGATGAGACAGCGTAGGCTGTGTCACATTGAGTTCTTCTAGCATTTTACAGGCACACTTTTCACCGCTTCGGAGCATCTTCAAAATGCGGATGCGGTTTTCATCGCAAAAGGCTTTGAAAATCAAGGCGGTTTTTCTTTCGTCCACTCCAAACACCTCCCATAGATATTTATCTATATATCATTATATGTGACATATAGATATTTGTCAATAGGTTTTATATAATTATTTAATCTATTTATAACTTTACCCCAACCTCACTGCCATTCTTGAAATGAAACACCAATCGTTCATCTGCGTATACAGTTACATGCTCAACGGTGGTGTGCCATAGTGCCGGATTGAACTGTAATTCTAGCTCATCAAGTTCTATGACAGCGAAAACAAAATAACTCATTCGGTCGTATTGTTGTAATCGTCGTTCTTTCTTTTTCTTCAGGTAATCGTATCGACTTTGCAACTTTTCATGTCGTTCTACAAGGGAGTTGTACTTGCTGATATATTCTGTTTGGTCGATGGTCTGAGTGGTGTTTTCATTCACACATTTTTTGATGAGTTCTGTCAACACATCCATCTCTTGAATAAGTTCTTCACATTCAGTATCAATGGCGGTTGTGTCTTTAAGTTGATGCATTATCATTCTGCCATCATCAACTAAAGTTTCACGGTCTGTTATTAACTGACTCAATGCTGTTACAAAACACTTTTTGATGTCATCTTCATACAAATGAGGTGTGGTGCATTTCTTTTCACCTTTGAACTTTGCATTACATTGCCATA
>JAZSDZ010000076.1:0-16558 GCA_045531435.1 Candidatus Fimenecus sp. | reverse complement strand
CTCAGAATGACCTTCTGTTCTATTTAGTTGTTATGATATTTTATACATTGAATTTTTTCGCAAGACAATCTCGTCGAAACGAAGCTGTATCAGTTATACTGCGAGTTGAGAACGAGGAAGCATTACGGAAAATTAATTATTTTTCTGCGAAATTGCCTGTGTATAACTGATAGTATTTTCCTTTTTGTGCAATCAAATCGTCATGGTCACCACGCTCAATGATTCTGCCGTTTTCAAGCACCATAATTGCATTTGCATTTCGCACAGTTGAAAGTCTGTGAGCGATAACAAATACTGTTCTACCGTGCATTAACTTATCCATACCCTGTTCAATGAGCTTTTCCGTTCTTGTGTCGATTGAACTTGTTGCCTCGTCAAGAATAAGCACAGGTGGGTCGGCAACTGCAGCACGGGCAATAGAAATGAGTTGTCGTTGACCTTGTGAAAGGTTTGAGCCATCGCCCGTAAGCTTTGTGTTATATCCCTCAGGAAGATGAGTTATGAAGGAATGGGCATTTGCAAGTTTTGCCGCCTCAACAATCTGTTCGTGAGTAGCATCAAGATTACCATAACGGATATTATCTTCAATTGTGCCTGTGAAAAGGTGTGTATCCTGAAGAACGATACCAAGTGAACGACGCAAATCGTCCTTTTTGATTTTCTTGATATTGATTCCGTCGTAACGGATTTTGCCTTCCTGAATTTCATAGAAACGGTTGATAAGATTTGTAATAGTTGTCTTACCTGCACCCGTTGAACCGACAAATGCGATTTTCTGTCCCGGCTTTGCATAAAGTGAAACATCGTGAAGTACAGTTTTTTCGTCTGTATAGCCGAATGTCACATTTTCAAATACAATGTCACCTGCAAGACGTGTATAAGTGACAGTGCCATCACCGTGAGTATGCTTCCAAGCCCAGATACCTGTGTGCTTTACAGTTTCGTTGATGTTGCCACTTTCGTCAACAGTTGCATTTACAAGCATTACATAGCCTTCGTCAACCTCTGGCTTCTGGTCAATGATTTCAAAAATTCTCTCTGCACCTGCAAGTGCCATAAGAGCATTGTTAAATTGCTGTGTAATATTTGAAATAGGCTGTGTAAAACTTCTGATATACTGTAAGAATGCAACTATTTCACCCGGTGACATAACACCTTTTACTGCAAGAAGTCCACCTGTTGCAGCAGTAAGTGCATAAGTGATATGAGAAAGGTTATTCATAATAGGACCTAAGGCATTTGCAAAGGAGTTTGCACTTGTTGCAGCCTTACGGAGATTTTCGTTGATTTCACCGAAATGAGAAACAACCTCTTCTTCGTGGTTAAACACCTGAACAACCTTTTGTCCCTCGACAATTTCTTCAATATATCCGTTTACTGAGCCTAACTGCTCCTGCTGTTTCTTAAAGAAAAACGCACTTTTTTTACCGATAGTTTTTGTCACAAACACCATTACAAAAACCATTGCCACAACGATAAGTGTCATCTGCCAGCTGAAATAGAGCATAATGCAGAATGAGCCCACAATCATAATTCCCGAAGAAATAAACTGTGTAAGTCCCTGACTTATAAACATACGGAGTGTTTCAACGTCATTTGTAAATCGGCTCATAATTTCGCCGTTTGGTCGTGAGTCAAAAAAACTTATGGGTAAATCAGCAATAGCGTCAAACAAATCTTTTCTTAAAGTATTAAGTGTTCTTTGTGTAAGCCATACAGAGCATTTTGACTGTCCGTAGGAAGCTAAAGCACCACCAAAGAATACACAAGCCATAAGTCCAAGCATTTTGAGAAGGTCAGTCACAAGCTGTCCTTCAAATTTTTGTCCGATAAGCGGAGTGAGATAATCGTCAATAATAGGCTGAATGAAAATTGAGCCTGAAACAGATGCCAATGAGCTTATTGCTGCGAAAAGGAGCATTCCGAAAAATAAGCCCTTCTGCTTTAAAATATAGCCCATAAGTCGCATAATAGTGCCTTTTGTATTTTTAGGCTTTTTCACAGGTCCCTGCATACCTCTTTTGCCACCCGGACCACCCATTGGTTTTCCCATTGGTCCTGCCATTATTCTCCACCTCCTACTATATCAAAGTCGTCACTGCCCTTTTGCTGTGATTCGTAAATGTCCTTATAAATGTCATTACGGGAAAGCAATTCGTCGTGAGTGCCGATATCGTTTATACTGCCTTCGTCAAGAATGATAATCTTGTCGCAATCTGCAACTGATGAAATTCTCTGAGCAATAATAATTTTTGTTGTATCAGGAATACATGAACGAAGTCCTGCACGGATTTTTGAATCAGTAAATGTGTCAACAGCACTTGTTGAGTCGTCAAGAATAAGGATTTTCGGCTTTTTGAGGATTGCTCGTGCAATACAAAGTCGTTGTTTCTGACCACCTGAAACATTAGTACCGCCCTGACTTAAATCTGTGTTGTAGCCATCAGGGAAGGAAGATACAAATGAATGTGCATCGGCAATTTTACAAGCCTCTACCAACTCTTCATCAGTTGCATTTTTGTTACCCCAACGGAGATTTTCTGCGATTGTGCCTGAGAAAAGGACATTCTTCTGAAGCACCATACTTACCTCTTCACGAAGTGCGTGAATTTTATAATCCTTTACATTCATGCCACCAACAAGGATTTCACCGTCAGTAACATCATAAAGTCGTGGAATAAGCTGAACAAGGCTTGATTTAGCACTACCTGTTGCACCGATAATACCAACCATTTCGCCACTTTCTATTTTGAAACTTGCATTGTTGATTGTAGGAAGTGAAGCACCACCGTATTTAAATGAAACATTGTTGAACTGAATTGAACCGTCCTTCACCTCATTTACTGTTGCATTGTCGTCACGGATGTCAGGCACTTCTTCAACGACTTCAAGAATACGCTTTGCACTTGCCTGTGACATAAAGAATTGTGCAATAAGGAAGACAACAGTCAGGAAATTCATAAGAATCTGCATAATGTATGTAAAAATTGCAGAGAAATCACCGATGTTAAGGATTTCTGCTGAAATAACCTTTGCTGCAATAAAGAGAATTGCAAGGATTGTGCCGTACATAATAATCATAAATGTAGGCTGTCCCATAATCATAAGCTTTTCAGCATAAATTCCAGCTTCTAAAAGCTCGTCATTTGCCTTTTTGAACTTTTTCTTTTCGTGCTCTGAACGGACAAACGCCTTTACAACTCTGATATTAGTAAGATTTTCCTGAATAGATGCATTGAAGGAGTCAAACATTTCAAGCATTCTCTTAAATCTTTTTAACGCAATAGGTGCAAAAATTACAAGAATGAGTGCTATAAGCGGAAGCGACACAAGAAATGCCTTTGAAACATCAGGACTCATCCTTACGGTGATTACAAGTGCCACAACGAACATAACAGGTGCACGGAACAACATTCTAATCATCATTACAAATGTATTCTGTACAGAGTTTACATCTGTTGTGATTCGTGTAATAAGAGATGCAGTTGAGAATTTGTCGATATTTGAGAATGAGAAACGCTGAATTTTTCCCATAATTGTCTCACGGAGTGTTGCACCGAAGCCCATACCTGCAACGGCTGCCATTCGTGCTGCCAATGTGCCACAGAAAAGTGAGCAGATAGCATAAACAAGCATACGAAGTCCAAGACGGAGAATTTCATTCATACTATCTTCTGTCATACCGCTACCCTGCTGAACAATATTCACCATATCAGCCATAACAAGGGGAATCATAAGCTCAAACATAACCTCACCAACCATAAAAACCGGTGACAGTATTGCAGGAACTATATATTTTTTTGCGTATCTTAAAAGTTTAAACATGGTCATCCTCCTTTGCAAATGATGTAATGTTTTCGTTCATTCTTTCAAGGTATTTTACAAGAGTGTCCATTTCCTCCTCGGTAAAACCATTGAATGTAACAGCGTTTATGCACATAAAAGTGTCATCAGTGTATTTTACAAGTTCTTTTCCTTTTTTTGTAAGAATAACTGTATTTCTTCGTGCATCCTTTTTGTCTTCAACACGGACTACAAGCCCTGATTCTTCCATTCTTTTAAGTGATGTTGCAACTGACGGTGCAGACACATGAAGATGCTCTGCAATCTCCTTCTGTGTTACATTTTTATGCTCACTCAAATATTTAAGAATTGGTGGCTGTCCGAAATAGATGCCCTTTTCACGAAATCTTGAATCAACTATATTTCTGTGATTACAATGGTATCGGTGAAAAGCTCCATTGACTGATTGTATCTTTTCTTTCATTTTTCACATATCCTTAATTTATCATTTTATGTAATAGTTAGTCGATTAATAATTAACCGATTAACTATTTTTTAATTATATACCATTTTCTGTATATGTCAACACCAAAAAAACACCAAAAAACCGCTCAAATGTGAACTTTTTGTAAACAATTTACCAATTCAGTAAAATCGTCCCACGATTTGCGGGACGAAATGCGATTTTTCGCCTATTTATGGAGGGTATTTTTTTGAGATGTGAAAATATTCTCTGAAAAATCAGGTTTAAATCGTCTTGCTTTGTAGGAAAAATTGAGGTCATCGTTACAATGACAAATTATAATTGAATTACTATTATGCAACGACATTTAAACCACACTCAAAGGAGGTTACTTATGAATGAAAAGAAACTGACAAAAAAGGAGATTGACTTCTGCCGTTGGTATGTACGACTTCGCGATGTAAAATTTGAGGATGAACCTGCCGTAATCCACGCTTGTGCAGGAATGGCGCTTTACGATTACACACTTTTGTACAACAGCTCCATCGACGATTTCGCATCCTTTAAAGCAGGTGACGTCACAATAAGTCGAAGTGCGTCATCCTCATACGAAAACGCAGTAAAATTCAGAGATGAAGCCTTGCTTCAGGCAACAGAATACCTTACCGATGTAGATTTCTTATTCAAGGCGGTGGATGTATGAACATTTCAAGGACAATCAAGCGATACGGCAACACAGTTTATATAACTGCTGCTGATGGTTGGAAAAGTCCGTCGTTCAAGGCATTCATTCAGCCCATAAGATACAAGACAAAGCTTTATATGGAAGGCGACCACACACCTATCGGTATAAATAACAATGATGTTTATCTCTACATCGGTCCCGGTGACCATAATCTTGAAAAACTCAGTAAAAGACACAGAATTCACGATAAAAATTATGAATATCTAATTGACCGTGCAGAAAGGATTATTGTCAACGACACAACAGTATATGTGTGGGCTATTATAAGAAAAGTAACGGAGGGTGATTTATGAATCAGAGTGGTTCAATGATGGACACAGTCCTTTTTCAGCTTGAAAGCGAAATTCAGTTTGAGGATATAAAATTCGTTGTTGCATACGAAAACGACATTAAGCCTATTCCTCTCACCGAGCCTATTGTGGCTTTTTCAACAAAGAGTTGTCAGGTAGGTCCACAGCTTACCACAACACTTGAAGACGGTAAAATCGAAACAACACTTGACCGTCAAGTTGAAACCACAATCAGTATGGATATTTATCTTCCATATTCAATGGGTGGAAATTCAGCCCATAAAATTTACGACAGACTTGTTACATATTTACTGTTCCAGAAAAAGCTTGATATAAAAAAATCGGGCTGTTATGAAACAGAATACGACAAATCCTGTCAGGCGATTATCCTGAAATCCTATTTCGTTTTTCAGAATGTAGTAGGTTCATAAAAACAAACCACAAAAAAATCCCACCGAAGAAATTTCCTTCGGTGGGAAAACTTTTATTGTTGCATATTTGCAGGCGTGGAAGCCTGCCACTACGCAAAATTAGTCGTTATTTTCTTCCTGAATTTTATCAACAATAGCCTGTGGAACAGCTTCACCGTGTTTAACGAAGAGAATACAACAGATACTCAAGATAAACATAATCGGGCTATAAACGAAGAGTGACAAGTATGAGCCTGAAAGCATACGAACAATACCGTAGATAATTGGAGATGCAATTTGTGCTGAGAATGTTGCTGTGTAGTAGTAACCTGTGAATGTACCAACCTTGTCAATACCACCGATATCAAGAACAAGTGGTAATGTATTAACTGTGATAAGCATATTTGCGAAACCACCAAAGATAAGTGCAAGCCAGATAACAGCCATATTTCTTGTAAGAACATAGAGAAGGAATACAGCCATAAATACTACAAGACCGATAAGGATTGTCTTTTTACGGCCAAGCTTTTTGCCCATTTTACCTGCAGGAATTGCAGCAATAGCTGAACAAACAGCAAAGATTGTTGTCATAATTGTTGCTTCACCTGTGCTCTTACCGAGAACTTCTTCAGCAAAGAGAGCAAAGAATGTTGTAATAGCATTTGTACCGCAGAAAAGGAAGAACAAACCACCGAGCATAAAGATAAGACTCTTTCTTTCGCCCTTTGAAAGCTTGTCAGCTTTTCTTGCAGCTTTTTCAGCTTTCTTTGCAGCTTTTTCGTCTGCATACTGATTCTTTGCTGCAACATCCTGAAGACTTGAAGGCTCTTTAACGAAAAGACGAACAACAAGCATACCGATAATCATAACAATTGCACCAAGCAAGAATACATAAGGGAAGCTTGTCTGCTGTTCGTTTTCAGCAGTAACCTTAACACCTGTTACTGCAAGGTAAATAGCACTTACAAGAGCACCTGCAACCATACCTACAACTGAACCCACACCACCCATAAGGTTGATGATAGCGTTACCTTCTGAACGGAGTTCAGGAGGAGTAAGAGCAGGCATCAATGCAACTGCAGGAGCACGCCAGAGTGACATTGAGAAAACGAAAAGGATAATGAATAACATTGTTACAGGAAGTGTTGACTTCAATGCAACCCAAGGAATAATAGCAAAGAGAATTGCTGAAACTGGTGCACCGTAAACAATGAAAGGACGACGCTTACCGAGCTTTGAACGGCAACGGTCTGAAAGCTTACCGAATGTCGGCTGGAAAATAACACCGAAAATGTTATCGAATGTCATAATAACACCGATAAAGAGCGGAACAAGTGTAATTCCGCCACCTGCTACGTTAACATCCTGACCCTGTGTTTCCGCAAACTTTGCAAGAATAGGGAATGCTTCGTTAAGCTTCTGGCTGAGTGATGAAATCCAAGCAGATTCAGAAAGCAATCTGTTAAGAATTTTTGTGATGTATGGGTCATAGATAGCCCATGCGATTGATGATGTGAGAAAAGCAAAACCGGTAAGTATAGTATGCCATGTGTGGAGCTTACCGTTTTTCTCACAGAAAAGTTGTTCTTTACTCATTGTGTTTACCTCCTATATTTTTAACCAAAAATACACGAATGTATTATACTATAATTTTTCATAAAATTAAAGGTGAAAATGTACTAAAAAGTAATAAAATTTTTGTACAGAGTGCAAAAAGGTCAAGTTAATATATAAATATAATTTACCACTTACCAACGGTTTTCAACATACTCACAGAATGCGTGAAGGTCCTTTATTTCAATTTCTTTTCCGTCATCAAGAATTACTGTGCCATTCCATACGCCGTTTACCTGATGACAATGTGTACCTGCAACACCCACATCAAACTGTGACTCGTAGTCAAAATAAGGTGTCATTGTCATATTGAATCTTCCGTCCTCGGAAATAATTTTCCATTCTTCCATATATCTGTCTTTTGGAAAAGTTTCAACATCAACTGCACCGATTTTATGAGCTTTTCCGTCCCAGAAAAGGCAGGTTTCTGTGGCATAGCTTTCGTCACCGATTGCCCATGTAATCTCAAAACCGAAAATGTGTTTTTCGCCATTTTCATCATAGACATACTGTGAACCATTACCCCAATACCAGACAAGTTTATACGGAGTATTTACTCGTCCCCAGTCCATATAGCAAAAAGTGTCCTCTTTTGAGAATTCATAAACATCATTTCCGTATTTATATGTACCGCTTGTTGGCATACAATTCTGTTTTGTGGTCATAAAATATCGTGTCGGATGGTCCTTAAAAGGAATTACCGTTGTGATATTTTCGTGATTAGGCAAAATATCAAGATGAAAATTACACTCAACCATTTTACCGTTACAAGGTGCTTTAAACCAAAGAGTTTTGTATGTTTCGTGAGTATCGAATTCCACCTGTGCCTCTCTTACATTTGCTCTGAAATAGTTAGGCACATCACCTTTCGGTGGCAGAATATACTTGCTTTCGCCACCAACATACATATAGTTTGCCTCTGCAATAACCTTTTGATTTATAAGGTCAACAAGCTTTGCGCAGACATATCCGCCAATAGAAATATTGGCAAAACTCAACTCCACAATGTAATTGTCGTTACGGATAATGTAAAAATCCCACTCTTTTTTTCTGTATTTTGGTGAAGACAGATTTCTGTCATAAGTGAAAACATTTCTTCTTGCCCAACCCTTCGCAAGAAGTGTTCCGTCCTTATCAAGCAAAGGTGTTTCTTCTGTGTATTCAATCTGCTTTGACTTTTCACCCCACTGGGTAAAACTTTTATATGTTCTTGGTAATTCGTTTGACATAATCCCAACTCCTTTTAAAAAATTATAACAAGAAGAAATACATAATTCAATAAAAATGTAACCAATTATACAAATTGGAGGGTATTGAGAAATTTACGGGTATCACGGTATGGCGAAATCTTGACCCGCCGAAATCAATTAACATATAAACCAATAACGGCAGGGTTTTACTCCTGCCGTTCCGTTTCTATAAAATTTCGATTTTTTCTTCAATTTCAACGATTCTTGCTTCAAGATCGTCGAGCTTTCCTTCAAGAAACTTATACTCCTCTTCCCAGAGTGCAAATTCCTTTTTATCACTCTCATCAGGCTGAAAATCTTCCAAATCAAAAAGCTGGTCCTCGATTTCTTCATATTCCTCGATGAGCTGATTTTTCAGTTTTTTAAGTGCCGACAAATCGTCTGTTTTAAACTCCAATATTTCTGCCATAACTTACTACCATTTATTCGTTGTTGTAATCATTTCTGTCCTGCTGGAATTCGTTGTACTGATAGTCAGGGAATGGTCTTTCAGGGATTACAAATGCAAGAATCGCATAAACGATAATGCAAGGAATTGCTGCTGTAAACACTGCAATCAAAGCATAAGCGACACGCACGATTGTAGGGTCAATTTCAAAAAATTCCGCAACGCCTGCACAAACACCACTGATTTTTTTGTCACTACTCTTATATAATTTCTTTTCCTTAAACATAACTTTTACCTCCAAGTATTTTTTATTATTATACCATTATTATTTGTATTCTTCAATATATCCACGGAAACATCCTTGAATAAATTCTTCATCCGTTACCTTTTTATATCTTCTTAAGACTCTGATTTTTCCAAAAACTCCTGCAAGTCCTAAAAGCATACCAATCATAAATTCTTCAACAAACTCTGACTCTGATAAGAATGTCCCTGCCTTTACATTTTCAAATTCAAAAATCAAGGCAAAAGCAATACACAAAAGAGCAATCGCAATAAATGCTGTATATACATTAAACAATTTTACTCTTTTTTTAATTTTCTTCTGTCTGGTGACTTCATAAGTACAGTCATTTTTTATCATCGGGTCATCAAGATACAATCTGTCATATTCATAGTATTTATCGCAATTAAAACTTTCGCTGCAAATTCTGAAATATTGATTGTTCTCACCATTAATATTCAATATATAAGTTGGATTTAAAGCCAATATGGTTCCACTTTCCCACCAATCAAGTAAATTGTCAAAATCAAAAAGATTTAAAATTGCAAAACTTTTCAATTTTCGTGACAAAGTAATTTCTACAGGCATACCTGCAACACATCTTGCTACTGATGAGCTTTGAGGCTTTATTATATATTCTATACCATTTACCGTTGCAAACACCTTTGCACCAGTATCGTTATATAATGTAATTTCCATACCCATCCTTACCGATTATGCCATTTCAATCATATCATTGATATTATTCATTTCAAATTGTTCTGCTTTATACTCTCTGTACTGTTCAATTCCGTATTCAATGCCTGTTTTTATGAGTTCGCCACCACAGACAACGCCACTTACGATAGTGGTAAAAAGTGAAATGCAGAAAAGTATAATAAATGTAATTATTGCTTTTTTCATTATATAATCCCCCCACTATTCGTTGATTCTTTTAATACATTCTTTTATCTGTATTGCTGTCCACAATAGTGTTATGACTGCAAGACAGAAAACCGTACTCACTGATGCTATTGCAAACACAAGAAATGCAACAGAACCGATTGCAGGTACAATAAAGCAATACACAACAATCATTATGGCTGCTGCAAGGAACAAACAAAGAGTAATCGGAATTGAGAAAAATGCCTGAAATACATTCCAGAAAAATGCAAGAGTCCAGATTGTCTTGTTTGGCTTTTTGTTGGGGTCGGAACTGACTCTTTTGTCTTTTATACTGTCACCAACATACATTTTTGCACATTCATAAGGTGAGCCAAGCTCGTCACAAATCTGTTCTTCAGTTTTTCCCGCCATTTCACCTTCACGGAAATGTGCACGGAAATCATCAAGAATTTCATTCTTCTCTTTTTTTGACAAAGGTGATAAATAATTATAAAGTTCGTTCAGAAAGTCAATTTTTTTCATTACTCTACCCCCTCAAAGAACGAATTAACCTGTTCTGTAAATTCAAACCATTGCTCCTGCAACATTTTCTGACGATTAACGCCCTTGACCGTTATTCTGTAATATTTTCGTGCAGGACCTGATGGCGATTCCTTTAAATATGAGTCAAAATATCCCTCATTCTGCAACCTTTTAAGCATCGGATAAACCGAACCCTCGGCAACGGTCATTTTCTTACCAAGCATATGGGCAAGTTCGTATCCGTACCTGTCACCTGTCATAAGGTAAGTCAATGCACAAAGCTCCAGAACGCCTTTTTTGAACTGTGTATTCATATCCTGCCCTCCTTTTTCCATTAATTATATGGGATTATACTATCATATTATCATACACTATTGTTTATTGCAAGATAGTTTTTAAAATTTAATAGTTTGTTAATAAATACGAATCGTTTTGTCCGATAAATTGGATGTTGTAGGGAGGCTTCTCCTCAAAGGGAAGGCAACATCCCTATAAATGATAATTCACAAAAAATATAGCGGAGCCGAAGCCCCGCCATACGGTGTCATATTTAGTTTCCAAATGGGAAATAGAAGTCATTTTCTGTTATTTCTTCCTGTGGTGAAGATGTCATTGAATCCTCAACAAGCTTTACAGAAACATCAAATATTGTAATGTTATAATTTGCATCCACTCGACAAATTGTCAGGGTGAGTGCATCTCCTACCTTGCCGTTTTCAATTACCTCGAGCAAGATGTCGTATGTGTCAAGGTCCTTTCCGTTGACACCGATAATCATATCCCCTTCCTTAACCTCTGTGTTAAGAAGGTCACTGCCGTTCATAATGCTGTCAATTACTATTGCACCTGCAGGAAGCTTATTAGCCTTTACAATAATTGAATATGTCTGATTCTGTGTTGCAGGAATAAATGTTACACCGAGCACAGGGCGATTTGAAACATAGCCATTTTTAATAAGCTCGTCAACAACTTCCTTTACTGTTGATGTAGGCACTGCAAATCCCATACCCTCATAATCATAAGCTGCAATTTTTGAAGAATTTATGCCTACAACCTGACCATATTCATTCACAAGTGCGCCACCTGAGTTACCGGGATTTATGGCTGCAGTATGCTGGATACAAGAAACTTCATATCCGACAGGGCTGTTAATCGGTCTGCCGATTGCAGAAACCATTCCGTTTGTAAATGAGCCGAAGAACTGTGTTCCACCGGGATTACCGATTGCATACACTGTATCACCTACTGCAAGCTGGTCAGAAACAGTAAATTCAGCAGCCTGAAGGTCTGTTGTGTTTACCCTTAAAAGTCCGATATCAGTCTTTGCATCAGCACCAACAACAAAAGCATCATACTGTGTACCATCGGCACTCTGCACGATAATTTGTGCATTTTTTGCATCAATAACATGAGCACAAGTGATAATGTATGTTGAGTCCTTTTTGCTGTTAAGTCCCATTACAACTCCGGTACCTTCGGAATAAATTGACTGCTGATTTCTTGTATAAACAAGTATACCGACAGAACTGTCCTTTACTTTTTTATAAACATCACCTGCTGATGAAACATCCTCTGCATTGATTGTTTCCTTTGTTGGTGATTCAACAAGATTCATCTGTGTATCGTCGCCACTGTTCTGTGTACCGTTCTGTGGCTTATTGTCATTACCGAAAGTTGAAAAAATAACTCCTAAAGCAAAAACAACCACAAATATAATTATGAATGTTGCTATCACACCACCTTTTTTCTTGCCCTTTGACTTTTTCTTCTGTGGTGGTTGATTATTTCCATAGTTATAACTGCCATACGGCATATACTGACTACCCTGACTGTTATATGTGTAATGTGGGTTATAGCTTGATGAATATCCCGTTGGTGGAGTTACAGGTCTTTCACCATAAGTCTGATTGTTTTCAGGTGGAGCCTGTCTGTACTCACCTGACTGCCACGAATTGTTTTCAGGCTGAGTCTGTCTATATCCATCTGCCTGCCATGAGTTATTTTCAGATGAAGTTGTTTTTCTCTCTTTTTCGCCACCAATATCAAATTCTCTGTTCATATTCTCATCCATAAGTTATCCTCCGGTTTTGCCATTGTTTTTAGGAAGAACAAAAGTAAATCGTGTAAATTTACCCTTCTGACTTTCAGCAAAAATCCTTCCCCTGTGCATTTCAATAATTGTCTTACAAAGGTAGAGTCCAAGACCTGCACTTTTTACATCATAGCTTCTTGATTTATCCACTTTGTAGAAGCGTTCAAAGATTCTTCCTGTCTCTTCCTGAGAAATTCCTTCTCCTGTATTTTCAATGGAAACAAAATCTTTTCTATCCTTTGTTTCACCCACAATTACGGTAATCGTTCCGTTTTCGTTGGTGAATTTCACTGCATTATCAATAAGGTTATACACAACCTGATAAATCATATCACGGTCAGCAAATATCAACTTCTGCTGTAAATTCTCAAATCCGTTTATAGTGATATTTTTCTTTTCAATTTCCTGCTCAAAGGTGAGCATACAGTTTATAAGCAGTTGTGAAATATCAATATTTGACGGCTTGATATCCAATTCTCCTGCTTCCATTTTTGAAAGATTAAGCATAGATGTAACAAGCCTTGAAAGTCGTTTCACCTCTGCAGAAACAATCCCTAAATATTCCTCGTGCTTTTCAGGTGGAATTGTACCGTCAAGCATACCGTCAATGAAGCCACCAATCGTTGTCATTGGTGTTTTTAATTCGTGCGAAACATTTGCAACGAAGCTTCGTCGTGATGATTCAAGCACGGAAAGTGCTGTTGCCATCTGATTAAAGGACTGACACAATTCTGCCAATTCATCAGACCCACGGACATTGACTCGTTTACTGAAATCTCCTTGTGCATAGGACTTTGTAGCATTGGACATCTGTCGCAATGGGTTAGTAAGTTTTGCAGTAAATGCATAAATTACAAGGAATGAAAGTGCCGCAGCAAACATTGCCGACCAGAAATACATTCCCACCATATTTGATGCATATGCCTTAAGCTTTACTGAAACAGGCATACTTGCAAAATATGCACCTACAAAAGTATCATTCATATATACAGGATATCCTGCAAAAAAGGTATCTTCAGTAAAAAGACCTTCTATTTCATCACTACTGAAGTATTCACCCTTTGCAACCTGCTCCATTATATATTCAGGCAATTTGTATCCGCTGTGAACAAGACAGCCATCACTGTTCGGTGAATAATTGTAGAGAAAATCCTCACGACAGATAATAACCTTACCTTCGTGATTCACAAAGAAAATATCCGTATCAATGGCAGTTGCCGTAACACCGACATTGTTGCACATTATGATAAGGGCATCCTCCGCATCCTCACGAGTACGACAATTAGAAAGAAGATGTTCCGTATTCTCAGCACTCTGTTTCACATTTACCTGCAAAAGCTCCTGTGTTTCTCTTGCCCAACGATTTGACAAAAACACAGTAAGAGAAGATGCTAAAACAAGATAGCTTACAAGCATCAACGCCGTAATAACCGTCAGGTATTTTGCAAACAGAGGCAGATGGGTGAAAAATCGCCCGATTCTTAACACTCGTCTTTTAATAAAATTATTTTTTGCCATGTGTTTCAAATTTATATCCGACGCTCCAGATTGTTCTTAATTCCCATTCATCAGAAACGCCTTTAAGCTTGTCACGAAGTCGTTTGATATGCACATCAACTGTACGGCTGTCACCGTAATAATCGAAGCCCCACACATCATCAAGAAGCTGGTCACGAGTGAAAACTCGGTCAGGGTTACTTGCAAGATAATAGATAAGCTCCAATTCCTTAGGTGGAGTGTCAATAACAACACCGTCAACCGTTAACTCATAATTTGTAATATTAACTGATAACTTGTCGTATTTTACCTCTTTCATCTCTGTTTCCTTAACAACAGATGTACGACGAAGCACTGCCTTTATTCTTGCAATAATTTCCTTTGTATCGAAAGGCTTTGTCACATAGTCGTCAGCACCAAGCTCAAGACCTAAAACCTTGTCAAAAACCTCATCCTTTGCAGTGAGCATAATAATAGGCTTTTCACTTGTCTTTCTGATTTCACGACAAACCTGCCATCCGTCAAGCTGAGGAAGCATAATATCAAGAAGAACAAGGTCAGGATTTTCTGAATTAAACATACTTACAGCATCAATACCGTTGTGTGCCATAACAACTGAATACCCCTCTTTTTCAAGGTACATTCTCAATAAGTCGCAAATATTTTTTTCGTCATCAACAACAAGAATTTTTTCTTTCTGCATAACCGCAAACCTCCTCAAATTAATATTTGATTTATTCAAATCATACTCTATAATTTTGAACAAATTGAAAACAAAGTTTTGTCAATTTATAAATTATTTGTGATATTTTCCATTATTGCTTATGGAAAAGCCCCTGTATATCTGTTCCGTAAGCATTATTCGAGCCAATTTGTGGGGAAAAGTCATTTTTGACATTGAAAATTTAAAATCCGACATTTTTTTAATTTCATCTGAAAGACCGAATGAACTGCCGATTATAAAAACGACACTGCTTTTCCCCATAAGTGCAATATCGTCAAATTTTTGGGATAACTCCTCACTAGACATCTGCTTACCCTCAATACACATAGAGAAAACATAGGAATTTTTCGGAATTTTCGCAATTATCATCTGCGTTTCTTTTGAGAGTGCATTTTGAATTTCACTCTGTGACGGGTTATCGGAAAGCTTCACAGGCTCTAATTCCATAACCGTCAATTTACAATATGCAGAAAGCCTTTTTTCATATTCAGCCGAAAAATCCTTCATATATTTTTCTTTAAGCTTTCCCAAAACTATAAGATGAACATTCATCATAATATCATCGCCTTTTCATCCCACACAGGCTTTGCAACCCTGATAAGATAATCGTCACCTTCACTTGCACCTTCAAGGGACAAGGCACATACACTTGTCTGATATGCAAGCTGTGGCACATTGTTTTCACGACTTAAATGTCCTAAGAAAAATCGTGTTGTGCCACTCTTTAAAAGCTTAGCAACAGTTTTAGCACAATCGTCATTTGAAAGGTGACCTTTTACACCTAAAATTCTTCTTTTTAAAATATACGGATAACCACCACATTGAAGCATATTTATGTCGTGATTTGATTCAATCATAACAAGGTCCGAGCCTTTTATGGCATCAAAAACTGTATCCGTCATAATACCCAAATCAGTTGCAACTGCCATTTTTCTTCCGTTTGCAAGTTCAACCGTATATCCGCAAGGCTCTTTTGAATCGTGAGATGTGGTAAAGGATTTTATGTGCATACAGCCTAAATCCACACCATCGGGATTAATAACACAACATTCTGACACATTGTCAAGGGCGTCGCTCTGTGAAAGTGCTTCATATGTACCTTCGGTCATAAATGCTCTTACCTTATGCTTTTTTGAAAACACCTTCAGACCCTTTACATGGTCATTATGCTCGTGAGTGATAAAAATATTTTTCACACTATCAGCATCAACACCAATATTATAAAGGGCTTGTTCAATCTGTTTAGCTGTCATTCCCACATCAATCAGAAGGGATTCGTCGCCACCACCAATATATATGGAATTTCCGTTTGATGATGAAAACAAAGGACAAAATTTTGCCATTTTTATTTCTCCAATTTATTAGTTTTAATTGTCATTCTGAGGAACAAAGTGATGAAGAATGACTGAAGAATACAGGCGTATAAGCCTACCACTACGCAATAATTCCTAATTAAAACAACAAAAGGACGGTGCAATTACCGTCCCTTAATTACTTAACTTTATCCTACGCTTAATACGGTTCTTTCGTCATCAGGACTGTTTTTTAATTCAATATCCGCACCCAAGCTACGTAATTTTTCGATTATGTTATCATATCCACGCTGAATATG
>JAZSDZ010000159.1:0-6302 GCA_045531435.1 Candidatus Fimenecus sp. | reverse complement strand
TTTATTAAATAAAACTCCATATTCGTCATTTGAATAATATTGATTATTGTTATCTACAGTAAAACTTGTAAGGCTATCGCAATATTCAAATGCAGAATTACCGATTGTTGTTACACTGTCAGGGATTGTTACACTTGTAAGGCTGCTGCAATTCCAAAATGCACTATCACCGATTGTTGTTACACTGTCAGGGATTGTTACGCTTGTAAGGCTGTAGCAATTAGCAAATGTACCAATGCCAATTGTTGTTACTCGGTCAGGGATTGTTACACTTGTAAGGCTGGAGCAATCATGAAATGCCTCTACACCAATTGTTGTTACACTGTTAGGGATTGTTACACTTGTAAGGCTGTAGCAATTAGAAAATGTACCAATGCCAATTGTTGTTACACTATCAGGGATTGTTACACTTGCAAGGCTGTTGCAATCATAAAATGCATTATCACCGATTGTCATTACCCCTTTATTGATAACAACTTTTTTAATGTTATCCTCATAACTTTCCCATGGACGATTATGAGGATTATAATTGTAATCATACATTACACCAGTGCCGGAAATAGTTAAGGTGACTGTAGACTCATTAAATGACCAAGTAACATTTTCGCCACATTTACCGGATGTAGCTGCACTCGACTTGATAGAAATATCAAGCCATTCGGGGAGTTCAAGCCCCACAAATCCACTCAATGGCGCTGCTGTTAATGTAAGCACTACTGCCAACATTACTGAGAGAGCTTTGAGAAAAATTTTCTTTCCTTTTTTCATGTTTTCATCTCCAAAAATTAATTCATTTAATTATACCATATATTAACAAACGTTTCATTTCGCAAAGTTTACGAAAATTCAGTTTATAATTTGTTGATTATTTATACCCTATATAACACCTATAAAATTAGCCTTGAAAAATCACATCTTTCAAGGCTTTAATTAATTCTATATTATATCATATAATGTTTCTTGGAATTTTGGTAGCCACCATTCTTTGTAGCCCGCTTTGGTTGGGTGGATATGGTCGATAAGATAGATTTTGCGTTGGTCTTCTGTGATATTATTGATTTCTTCATCATTCCAAAAGTCGATTACAGTAACATCCCATTTCTTCTGAATTTCAAGAAGCAAATCCACCATTTTTGCATAGTGGTCGCTATCGTATTTTGCTTGGGTATAGAATACAACAGGACAATTCCAAGTATTCTGTACATATGCGATTATGTACTCGATTGCACCTGCGATGGTTTGAGTGTCAAAATCATTTATATCGTAGCTTTCGCTGATTTCACCGAGTGGCATTTCTTTGGTTGCGTCATTGGTTGAAAGCTGGCAAACGAAGGCATCTGCTTTAATATTCTTGTCGATAGTCTTCATTCGTGACACATAGGAATTGTCTTTAACATCAACAAGAGTAGTGCCTGAAACAGCCTCTTTTATGGCAATAATTCCGTCTGATTTTTCAATGTAATCAGCAAAGCTCACTCCCATTGAACCGTAGCCGTATGTGACGGAACTACCAAGGAATATGACAGTTTTATCTTTGATTGGACTATTCTCAACGGTAGTAGTGTTTTTGAGAGAATATGCACCATAATTACCACGATTGAAAAAGCCGAACATATTGCTCACATATATCCCTGACACGAAAATCACCACCAACAGAAATGAAATTACGATTTTGAGTTTTCCCTTCATCTGTACCACTCCAAATACATTTATATTTTCACATCTTCCTGCGAACAGAGTCTGAATGTAAATTTATCTGTTAAATCAACTGATTTTTAATAATTATTAAGTTCAAATTAGTATGTGTTTTTAATGTCCAATAATAATATTGAAGAAAAGTTTTAAAGCAAACCACTTAAATCAAAATATAAAAATTAAAGACCGTCTAAAACTGAGGTGGATGATAATCATCCACCTTTTTATTATGCTAAATGTTAAATTTTATACACAATCGAATCAGAATCTGTGAAATAATATACTTTGTATTTACTTGTTTTGCACAAGTCGTCGTAGTCGAATTTGCGTTGATAAGTATAGTGGCATAGGATTACGCCGTCGAAGAGTCCTAAGCCGTTGAAATCGGTCATTTCTACGTTGTTATCGTCATATCTCAAAACATGCTCAATGTTTTTGGTTGCAATATATGCACCTGCACTTCCACCAATATATGTAACACCTGATTTTACATAGTCGATAATATCTTTATCAAAATTACACTTTCTTATCTTATCAAGCGTACCAAAGGTATTTCCACCACCGACATAGATGATATCAATATCAAGGTTTCTAAAAATATCTGACCTTGTATGGTCAAACACAATAACATTTTCCTTTTTGAAACCAAATTTCTGCATACGAACGTTATACATATCAGATGCAATTGCTTCCGGACATGCTCTGTCGTTTGGAATATAAAGAAGTTTGCAATCTTCAATAGGTTTTGGTAAGTTTTGATAAATAACTTTTCGTGATTCATCATTAAAAAAATCACAGGATGATAAAATAAGTTTCATTGTAGGTTTCTCCTATTTACTATATCAAGAGAATTTATAGGTACATTATTTCTGACACACCTATATTCTGTATCCTTTAATTTTCTATTTTTACAACCTTCATTTCACTTTTGTTTTGGTAAATTGCGATTTGAAGGTGGAAAATAGCGTCAGGTGACAATTCAGAGTGTTCTTGCTTCATAAAGTGATAAGTTGCAAGGAACAGACCTCTTTCGCCCGCAAAATTTTCAGTATGATTCCAAATGCTTCTTGTTATATAAAGGGGCAATTTTTTGTCAAACAGCTTCATAATCTCATTGAATTCATCAAAAGAATACAATGTAAATTTGCAATTTCCTTTATATAAGGCTATTCCATTAGCACATATTTCAACGGCTCTTGGTGGCAAATTGCTGATCTTACAATTCTGAGCAGTACAATCGTAAGTTTTAATATCGAGCATTTCGATGTGGGTGTCGTAATATTGCTCTTGGAATTTGATTGCTTCTTGTATTTGCTCTTTGGTCATCAATGAAAATGCATCCGGCACTGCAACAAGCTTGTCCTCCACATCATTTTCACGATGCACAATGCCGATGATAAAGGCTGTAAATTCTTCAACAGGCTCGTTTATGCCCAGAAGATATACATCAAGTTCTTCACCGTCGGGAGCTATTACATCTGGGATATACCCATAATTTACAGAATATATCAGGGTATATTGCTCCTTGGTGTGAACATAATTAATCGGTCTGTCTATTTTAATTTTTATTGTCTTTCCAAGATACGATTTTACTTGTGCCTTACGTTCTTCTTGTGTCATCATATTAACTACCTCTTATGCTTTCGTTTAAATTCTTCGTTGTTTTTGATGAGTTCTTCGAGGGTTACGGGTTCAAAACCGTTTATGTCAGCCCCTGCATTCAATATTCTTGGGTTTGAACGGAGAATTTGCCAAAAATCAGAATTGGTATCATTATGTATATGACCGTGAATCATATATGTATTCTGTTGATGTTTCCATGTAACCAAAGGATAGTGACAAAGCGTTGCACCAACTGTACCGATTGATGTTTCAAGTAATGTATTCACGCTATCAAAATACTTGCTGACATCCACCTTTGTCATCCAGCTACCGTCATGGTTTCCCACAATCAAATGTTTTTGTCCGTTTAGTTGTGACAATATATATTCAGGGTTGTCACAGCGAAAAAGCATATCACCCAATGCATAAACTGTGTCGTTATTCTCGATTTTTCTATTCCATTTCTGAATCATATCAAAATTCATTTCTTGAATATTATTATACGGACGATTACATAATTCAATAATATTTTCGTGTCCGAAATGCGCATCAGCTATAAAGTAAATCATATATCACCACTCCCTTTTCAGTATTTTAAAAACTGATATCAAGTTCAAGCACTTCTCTTTCAAAAACTATTGGTCATAAAAACCTGAGTATAAACTTATTATAAGTAATTTTCATCTTTTACTTCTACTCGAGTGAGCTTGGATTTGCTAAATATCCGTTAATAAACTCAAAGTATTCTTCGACACCAACTTCACCATAGTTACGAGCTGAAACCTCAATTAACTGTGCGTAATATTTTTCGAAATCTTCATCAACATCTATAGATGTTCGGAATTCTTCGTCATACTTCGCTATATTGTCAAACATACGAAGACTCTTGTACTCATCGGACACTTGGTTATATACTGCCACACATTCTCTATCATAAGCGTGTTTGCATTCGTGAAGTAATGTCTTCAGAACATCTCTTGAGTCACTATTTTCCAGATGTCCGACATCAATTACAATCGTATTTTCCTTAGCATTATGATGACCTAATATACCTTCATCCAAGTCACCGACTTCAAGGTGAATTTCCTTGTTATAAATGCCTAAATAACTCATTTCGATATTCTTACAAACACCCAAAACATCGATTTTCTCCTTTAAACTCAATGTCTTCCAGTTGTCCTCATGAAGCATAGCAATTGTTTCTGCATTATTTTTCATTGTCCATGTATCATCGCTTTCTTCTACCTTTGTTTTTACATTGGATGTAAGAATACCATGTCCAAATGCACATTTAAGTGAAAGCGGTACTGTTACGCAAAGTAATATTACGGCAATTATTGTTCTTGCACCAAACAACGCGTGCTTCACACGGTTTTGCACAATTTCCTTGGCATATCTTTTGTGGGGGATTCTTTGAAAAACCACTAGACCGAAGTACAATACCGACAGACTCACAGCAACAATCAATACGATTTTATAAATATCAGGAATATACATATATGTTGTCAGAATTGTATAAATCTCAAATGGTAGTGCAATATTAACGCCCATGCTTATTGGATTTCTTTTCTTCTCATAGGTAATATATGTACCGAGAGGGATAAGAATAAGTACCAATGCCCAGTAAATGAATTTTGACTGTGCAGAAGTAAGACCATATATATCTGTAAAGCTTGCTATACGATACAAAAATGCCATAGCGGCTGAATATACGCTCATACCCTCAAGAAACTTGAGTTTGCTTATTGAATTTGATTTCATATTATCCCTCTTTCTACATTCCATATAATATCCGTTTCAAAACACCGTGTTAATAGGTGTGTGATTTTAGTGTTCTGAAACGTTTTTTGTTTAACTAATTATGCAATGAAATCGTAAAGCAATTTTGCACAGCTTGGATGACGAAGTTTGCGAAGAGCTTTTGCCTCGATTTGTCTAACGCGCTCTCTTGTTATTCCCATTGTACTACCGACCTCCTCTAAGGTCCTTGGTCTGTCATCATCAACACCAAATCTCAGCTTAATCACTTTTGCTTCTCGAGTTGTAAGTCTCTCTTTAATAATATTTGCCATACAGTCTTTTAAAGTATCCTGTGCAGCAGATTCAAATGGTGATACTGTTTCGTCATCGGCGATAAAATCACGTAATTGGCTGTCCTCCTCTTCACCTATTGGTGTGTCAAGGGATATGGTGTCCTGGCAACTTTTAATGATGTTGCGAACATCATCAGGCTTCATACCAATCTCTTTGGCAATTTCTTCGATGCTAGGCTCACAACCATTCATATTGCTAAGATGTGCGATTGTTCGCTTTATTTTATTGTATTTCTCGTGCATATGAACCGGAAGACGGATTTCACGAGACTTTTCAGCAATAGCTCTTGTAATTGCTTGTCTAATCCACCATGTAGCATATGTAGAGAATTTGTAGCCCTTTTTGTAATCGAACTTTTCAACAGCTCTGATGAGTCCAATATTACCTTCCTGAATAAGGTCAAGAAACTGCATGCCACGACCGATATAACGCTTTGCAATACTTACCACAAGACGAAGGTTTGCATTTACAAGCTGGTCCTTGGCCTTCTTATCATTCTGTTGAATACGAATAGCAAGTTCAACTTCCTGCTCGTGAGTAAGAAGTGGAATGCTACCAATTTTCTTAAGATATACTCTGATGTGGTCATCAATCTCTGACACATCTATATCCTCAATGTTTTGAGAATCGTTTACAATATCTTCGTAATCATCAATTATTTCTATCTGATATTCTCCAATGAGATTATAAAATTCATCTATCTCCTCATCAGTAATTTTCGATTCAGCAATTACGCTGTCGATTTCCTGAGATTTAATTTTACCGTTTTTTCTACCCTTTTCGATTAATGCTTTTAAATCTTTAATTTTTTTCATAACTTTTTCTCCTTTTCTTTCTTATAAATCTTCAGAAAATCTTATTGAAAAGACTTTCAAACGCTTTTCTTATGTGAGAAAAATAAACCTTCTTAC
>JAZSDZ010000176.1:0-6127 GCA_045531435.1 Candidatus Fimenecus sp. | reverse complement strand
CTATATATTTCAAAGGGGTTCTTCAGGTGGATTAGCCTGTAAGAACCCCTTTGAAATATCTAAAAACGACAAATATCTGGAAATTTTATGTTTTATACTACGAACAAACCTCACCCGCTTGTCAAAAGAACTCCGTGTGCGATTCCGGGGATACTTTCGCCTTGTAGCGAAGATGTTGTGGAAAGTAGTGCACCGATACCTACAAAAAGAACAAGATTCAGTTCTTTTTTCTCGATTTTTTTCATTAATCATCAGGCGTAGTGCCTGTATCGTTGAGAAAACTTTGTATGGTTTCTGCTGCCGGGGCTGTTGTCAAGGGTGGACCATAAATTTATAAAAATAATAAGTCAGATTTAATAGAACAAATGTATATATTGTTAGCTTTCAGGTTCAGAATTAATATAGTTGTGAAGTTAGAAAAATTATGGTATTATAACTTAAATACAATGTTAAGGTGAGTTATGAAATTTATAATTGATGCAGATGCGTGTCCTGTGGTAGATATTACAGTAAATACAGCAAAAGAAAAAAATATTCAGTGCATAATTGTATGCGACAACACTCACACCATTGAAAAGGATGGTGCTGTAACCATTGTTGTTGACAAGGGTGCAGATTCTGCTGATTGTTGTATTGCAAATCTTACCGAAAAAGGTGATGTGATTATCACTCAGGATTACGGTCTTGCTGCTCTTGTTCTTGGTAAAGGTGGAAAGGCACTTAATCAGAACGGACTTATTTACACCGACAATAATATCGAAAATCTCCTTTTTACCCGTTTTATAGGAAAAAAGGAGCGGATGGCAGGGCATAGGACAAAGGGTCCGAAAAAGAGAACGTCACAGAATGATGCAGATTATTTGAATGCGTTGCGGATATGTCTTGATAATATGTAATTTTTCTGAAAAATCAAGGCTTACGATTAAAGTCCCCAAAAACATATATGAAAAGAGGAGATTTTTATGATTAAACTAAAGGCTCCGTCAGAATGGCAAACAAGCGGTCTTGAAAGAAGAAGTTATTATGTGTATTTCACCGGTCAGAGTGCTATCGGCTCCTTTGTCGGTGGATGCTTAACTACATATTTTGTGCTTCTCGGTCTTGACCCGTTAAAGGTTGCCGGTGTTATGCTTGCAGTTAAAATATGGGATGCTGTCAATGATGCGATTTTTGGAGTTCTTTTTGATAAAATCAGATTTAAAAGCGGAAATAAATGCATACCATGGTTAAAGATTTCTCTGTTTTTCATTCCGGTAATCAGTGTGTTTATGTTCTCAATTCCGGATGGTATATCGGAAAATGCACAGCTTTTGTGGTTTGCCGTTACGTATCTTTTGTGGGATACAGCATATACACTTTGCGATGTGCCTATTTTCAGCCTTATTACGTATATGACTGATAACATGGACGAAAGAAACGGTATGATGGCATACAGGAGCCTTTGGGGTTCTGTCGGTGGCATACTTACTCCTATGCTTGCTACATTTTTAGTAAGCGAAAGAGTGGGAAGCAACTACACTACAGCCGCTATTATCAGTGCTGTTATTGCAATTGCAACTATGATTCCTGCTTGTATTAATGTGAAAGAAAGACATCCGGCAACTGTAACGGAGGAGTCCTTTACCATTAAAATGATGCTCGCATATCTTGTGAAAAACAAATATCTCCTGATTTATTTTTTAGGTGTGTTTTTATATTCAAGCGTGAACTATGTAAACGCTCTTAACCTCCTGGCATCCTACTATTTATTCCACGACTCACTTTTTACAACCATAGTTGGTGCTTTTGGCACTCCTTTCGGACTTGCTGCAAATCTGCTTATACCGAAGCTTCTCAGAAAATACGACAAAATGAAAATGTTCAGAATATGTACAGCTGTAGTTGTTACTTCAGGCATACTTATGTGGCTTTGCGGTTATAAAAACCCAATATATTTTGTAATATTATCCGTTATCAGAGCACTTCCGACATCTGCAATTGGTGTTATGCTGTTTATGTTTACACCGGATTGTGCAGAGTATGGTCATTATAAATCAAATATTGAAGCAAAGGGAATAACCTTTGCTATTCAGTCCTTTGTACTAAAGCTTTCAGGTGCTGTTTCAAGCTCACTTTCTGTAGGACTTCTCGGACTTCCTATTGTAGGTTGGGTAACTGTTAAAGCAGAAAACTTTGAACAACTTGCAGCTATGGGAGTTACTCAGACACCTCACGCCCTTGATGCATTCTGGTTCATTTACGCATTGATTCCTACATTAGGTTATCTCGCTGCTTACATAGCTTGGAGATTCTATAACCTCAAAGACAGGGATGTGCAAATTATGGCTCAGTGTAACAGCGGTGCTATTACAAAAGAAGAAGCAGAAAGCAAACTGTCAAGAAAGTATTGATTTTCCTCTAAAAAGCATTTTATTTCCTTTTACTTACAATACAATATATCATACTGCTACAAACCAATAATATTAAAAAAA
The DNA here is from genome assembly GCA_045531435.1 of Candidatus Fimenecus sp. Taxonomy (GTDB): domain Bacteria; phylum Bacillota; class Clostridia; order Oscillospirales; family Acutalibacteraceae; genus Fimenecus. The sequence continues at coordinate 3,656 of JAZSDZ010000176.1, read as the reverse complement.
GAATATTATATGTGTAAAAAACAAACCCAGCGTACAGAGTTTTCCGTACGCTGGGTTTTGGTTAGTGGGTTTGAATTATATTTTATTTATACATTTTCAATGCGGATTTCATTTTTTCGGCGTTTTTGAAACGCTTTGAAATCTGTGTGGAGGTTGCCTGTTCCACGACCTTTTTATATCGTCCCTTTGGTAAATCAACAGATGGATGTGAGCCTGTCAGCATAATGTTAAGGAGTACGCCAAGGCTATATATATCCGTAGTGTTGTTCGACTGGAAAATACCGAATTGTTCAGGTGCTGCGAAACCAGGAGTGCCAAGTGCCTGAGTGTCATTTTCTTGTTCATTAACTAATCGTGCAATAGAAAGGTCAATAAGTACAGCTGTACCATCTTCTTTTATAATTACATTAGATGGTTTTATATCTCGGTGTATAATGCCGAGTGAATGAAGGAAAATTAAGGCATCGCATATGTCACAGGCATATCTGAAAGCTGTTTTTCTGTCAAGAGGCTTACTTGAAAGCATGTCCATAAGCCTTTTACCCTCAATATATTCTTCAAGTACCGTTATACCTGAATCATCAGAACACACCTCGTAAATTGTAGGTAGGTTAGGATGATTTTTATTTTTCAATGCTCTGAATACATCGTCATTAGGATTTGTAGAAAAACGCTTTATAACATATTTCTGTGTATCCTTATGTTGATATAAGTATATTGCTGAATGCTCTGTTTCTTTGAAAACTATTTTTTTCTGATAAAACTTCTCAAAGGAATTTTCGATATAATCAAGAAGTTCGTTGTTGCCGGAATTTATTTCAACTCATCCTCTCCGTTATCCTCAAGCAAATTATTACACTGGATAACTGTCATTTGTTGCTCAATTGCATAGATAAGAATACTGTCACGACGACTTTTAGGATATAAGGCAGAACGACCCGAAACCTTTAATGCCTGCTGACATTCTTCAATGGTCATTTTCATAGCGAGAGCAAGTCGAACGATTTTATCTTTAGTAGGCAATTTTCTGCCGTTGATAACCTCATAAAAGTAACAATAACTGAAATCAGCTTTGTTGATAATGTTAGATTTTGAATAGTTTTTGCTCTCAATAATATTTTCCCAGAAAGCCTTTATATCTTCATTAACAAAAGTATCTTTATGGTTAGAAAGATAATCAGGTAATGAACAACTTTGTCTTTTCAACTCCCTCAAGAGTTCAGTTGTTGTTTTTGCCATATTTATACCTCGGATTTATCAATAATATGTGATTGTAAATGGTGCATTTTTATCTGTATCAATTTTATGGGTATATTCACTGTTAAGTAAGACGGATGTAAGAGCAGTGGGTCTGCCTTCTCCGTTCTGTACATCACGATACAACAATGCACTGCGACAGAATTTAGCAGTTTTCAGGTATGGATTTCCGCAAAAACTATATCCATCCATTGCTAAATTATATTCACTATGGAATGTGAAACTCGAATCTGTTTTTGCAGGTGGATAATAGAAAGATTTGTATGCAATTCCGTTTACAGTTGAAGAACCTGTATAAAGAACTCCGTTTTCAGCGAAGAGTTTCGCGTTGTCGGAGTCAACAGTGAACGAGGACAAACTACTACAGCCAAGGAAATTAGCCTTTACAGAAGTTGTTGACGCCGGGAAATGAATTGTTTTAATATGAGGATTGTTTTTGAATGCGTGTTTTTCTATTAGAGTTGCTCGTGAAGGAATTGTGTATGATGAAATTGATTTTGCAGGTGGATAATACATTAATGCTGAGTCAAGATTCTGACCGTTGCTGGAGTTTGTGTTCTGTCTTGAGAATACAACACCGTCAACTGAATACATTGTCAATGTCCATCTGTCAGAAAAATCAGGGCTTATTCTATCGGTGAAATGAACTGCATTAAGCTTAGGACAGTTGGTAATCAGTTGATAGAAAGTATCATTACCCGGATTTTTGGAATCATCGGTCATACGCTGATAAGTTTCGTATGGGAAGGTGATTGTTGTAAGGTTAGGAAGATTATTGAATACAGTTCTGCTCTTTGGAAGATAGAATCTGCTTGTACCTGATGTTATGCCTGTAAATACAATCTTTTGGATATTGCTGTTATTTGCAAAGGCATTTTCACCTAAGAAAGCAACATGCTTCCCGTCTATATACGCAGGAACAGTTACTGTTGAGCTGTTACCTGTATATTTCGTGATTTTAATTTCACCATTAACCTCAATATATTGGAAGTCTGCTGCACTTGGTTGTGAAGGTGCAGTTGTAGATGGCTTTGTGGTTGATGGAACTGTAGTTGCAGGTTTTGTGGTTGGTGGAACTGTAGTTGCAGGTTTTGTAGTTGTCGGCTTGGTTGTGGTAGGGACAGTTGTAGATGGCTTTGTTGTAGTTGTAACTGTCGTTGCAGGTTTAGTTGTAGTTGCCGATGTTCCCGGAGATGATGGTTTAGGATGTTTGTTCGGGGCAGTTGTAGATACTTTTGTAGAAGGTTCTTTTTTCTTTGTAGTGCCTTCGTATTCGGGGATATCCGGCATATCAACATTATCCCAATCAAAAATATCGTCCCAGAAACTTGATTTTTTTGTAGTTGTTTCTGTTGAATTATTGATAATAGTTGTTCTTACTTCAGTTATAGTTACAGCTTCGTTACCGGCAGATGGTGTCTCACTTGGAACCTCTGTATTTTGTGTGTCTTCCTCTGTTACAGATTCACTTGCTTCGGTGTTATCTTCTCCTGTGACCTTGTCAATTAATGATTCAAAGAAAGTCTTTTTTGTTGTTGTTTCAATTATTACTTCAAAAATTCCACCAACAGATTCATTTAGAAAATAAAGTTTGAAGGAGAATCATTTTATGAAAAAATATAGTAAAATTTTAGCAGTAGCATTAGCAGTTCTTATGCTTATGATGACAAGCATCACAGCATTTGCTGACCACGCATATTTACAGTTGGGTGAAACAGAAACAATCAGTCAGGTAGGCGGAGAATACGATACATTCAATTTCTCTTCAGAAGACGGAGGCTGGTTCTTAATTCATACTGCAACTGATGATGACATAACAGACCCATATATTAATATTTATTATTATGACGAGGCTGATGAGCAAATATATGTTGCAAGCGCAGACGATTCAATTTATGGATGTTATGACAGCGAGCTTTGCTTCTATGCTGAACCTGGTGAGGTTTATTATATTGATTTCGGCAATTATAATTCTGATTTGGAATATGCAGAATATGAGGTTTGCATTGAAGAATGGGAAGATGGTCTCCATTATTATCATTATGACTATGACTGGGATGCAGTTTGCGATGAGTGCGGTTATGATTACTGTGATCACAAGTGCCATGACAACGGTTTCTTCTGGAGAATTGCAAACTTCTTTAACAGACTTTTCAGAATTAATGAAGTTTGTGAATGCGGAAATTACCATTGGTAATAATTTTACGACTATTTTAATATCAACAGGGCAGAGTCTTGTTAAAAAGACTCTGCTTTTATGGTCTTTAGCAAAGATATAATCCCCCGGTTCTACCGGGGGAATAAAAAAGCTTTAGTAAAAATAAAACGTGGCGAGCAATGGCAAGCCACAAAAAAGTAGTCGAGAAAAGATTAACCTCCAAGTATAATAGTGATGGTTT
>JAZSDZ010000059.1:0-9518 GCA_045531435.1 Candidatus Fimenecus sp. | reverse complement strand
CACCCATGTGTCCTTAAAGCCTCCTCCCTGTGAAGAATTAACAACAAAGGAATTTGCATCCTTTGAAAATCTTGTAAGTCCGGATTTCCATACAACAGGCTCATCACCTGTAAGCACAAATGCACGCAAGTCTGCTTTTCGTTCTGTCCAGGCACCGTTTTCAACAACTTTAAGGTCGTTGAACTGAATAACCTCCTGAGCAATAAAACGACGAGGCTCTTTCTGAATAAGCTTCTTTAGTTCATAAACTCTTTCAAGAGATAATTCACTGCCAAAAACAACACCGTAGCCACCTGATTCGGCAACATCCTTGATAACAAGCTTCTGAATATTATCAAGCACATATTTCATATCGTCAGGATAGAAAGGTAAATATGTTGGCGCATTTGACAAAATTGGCTCCTCACCTAAATAGTATTTAATCATTGCAGGAACATAATAGTAAATTCCCTTGTCGTCAGCAACGCTGTTACCTGGAGCATTTACAAGTGCCACATTACCTGCCCTGTATGCATCCATAATATGCGGAACACCTAAAAGTGAGTCAGCACGGAATGTCATAGGGTCCATAAAGTCGTCATTGATTCTGCGATAAACAGCACCAACACGCTGTTTGCTACCTGAATATTCGCTGTAATAAAGCACATTGCCCTCAACAAATAAATCCTGTGGCATTGCAAAAACTGCACCTGTTTTTTCAGCAAGATAAGAATGCTCGAAGAAGGCAGAATTGAATCGTCCGGGAGTAAGCACCACATTAATTCCGCCTGTGTTGACATAATCGAGAGCATTACGAAGTAAGTCACCGTAATTACGATTATCAACAACTGTATTTGCACGGAATGTATCGGGACTTGCCCTACGGCAAAGTTCTCTTGCAATCATAGGATATGAAGCACCTGACGGCACACGAAGATTATCCTCAAGCACATACCAGCGCATATCATTTCCCTGAACAAGGTCGATACCTGAAATATGAGCAAAAACGTCCTTTGGTGGCACAGCACCTTCACACTCCATCATATATCCTGCTGCGCCATAAACAAATTCTTCGGGAATAATCTTATCCTTTATAATCTGTTTTTTTGTGTAAATATCCTTAAGGAAAATGTTGAGTGCCTTAACACGTTGTTTAAGACCTCTTTCAAGGTAGTCAAACTCGTCCTTTGAGATAATACGAGGTACTGCATCAAAAGGAAAGAGTCTTTCATTAAATACATTGTTTTTGTAAATGCCAAATTTAACACCATATCGTGCCAAAAGTCGGTTTATTTCATCTGTATGCTCTATAAGTCCGTACAAATTCTTCACTCCCTAAATTAAAATAGAATCATACATTATAATTATAAACTTTTTTATTTTGTTTTTCTATTGATGAATATGAAAAATAATTGACCGTTTACTTATTGAAGATATACAAAAGAGCATTACAATTATTGATTTTTGTTCCTACTGTGATATAATTTATTTATATAATGATTAGGGGGATTTTGGTATGATTACAGGAAAAACTATTGTCCTTACAGGATGTAATAATGGCATCGGTCTTGAAGTGCTTAAACTTTTGCACAAACACAATAAAATTCTTTGTGTTGATAAAGATATTGACCGTTTAGGTGCTTTTGAAGATGAAAACACATACATAATGCAGAAAGACGTTTCGTCAAAAGAAGTAGTTGATGAAATTTTTGAGGTTGCTCTTCAAAAAATGGGTTCAATTGACATCTTTTACGCAAATGCCGGTTATCCATATTACGAAGAGTTTAACTATGTTGACTGGGACAGAGTTGCACGAATGTTTGAAACTAACGTGTACTCACCTATTTATTCTTATCAGAAATACGTTGAATATCTTAATGGTAAAAATGGTATTTTTGCAATAACTGTTTCTGCAATCGGCACTATGGCTATGCCTGGTTTCACAATTTACAGTGCATCAAAATTTGCTATGCACGGATTCCAAGAAGGCATCAGAATGGAATTACCTAAAAATGTTCAACTTACTTGTCTTTACCCGGTTGCCACAAATACAGGGTTCTTCAAAGCAGCAAATGAAATTGAATTCAAAAAGCCATTCCCTGTACAACAACCTGATGTTGTTGCAAGAAAGATGGTAAAAGGTATTGAAAAAGGAAAGAAGAACGTGAGTCCTTGTGTTCTTTTTGATATTTCAAAGGTGCTTATGAAATTTATTCCACCAGTTAAAACTGTTTATCTTGCACTTGAAAAGAGAAAGTTCAAGGAATTCAAAGAAACTGTCAGAAAGTTGGGTAAATAATGAGTTTTGAAATTATGTCAAGTCCTATGAAAATAGGCACTTGTGAAATAAAAAACAGAATTGTTCTTCCACCAATGCTTGTGGGATTCGGTCAGTTTGATGGTAAACCAACCGAAAAGTTAATGAATTACTATGAAGAACGCGCCAAGGGTGGTTGTGGCCTTATTATGACTGAAATCACCAGAGTCAATGACCAGACAGGCTCTGCTGCCTTCGCTCAACTTGCGGCAAGTCACGATTATCATATTGATCCACTTCGTGAATTAGCTGATAGAATTCATCGTCACAACGCAAAAATCTTTATTCAACTTCATCATCCAGGCAGACAAAATGTAGGTCTTTTAGTTGGTACAGTACCCCTCAGTATTCAACTTGAAAAGCTCACAAAGGGTGGTTATGGTAAACTTCTTTATAAACTGACTCCTGCAGTTGGTCCTACTCTACTTAAAAACGATATTGTTCCGTCAAGTGTTGCTCCGTCAAAGTGTCCTCCTGCATATTTTGCAGCAGGTAGAGTCAGAGCGCTTCGATATAAGGAAATCAAAAAACTTGAACAACAATTCATTGATGCTGCTGAAAGAGTTAAAAAATCAGGTTGTGATGGTGTTGAACTCCATGCATCACACGGTTATCTTTTACAACAATTTTTAAGCCCATATACAAATCAGAGAACTGATGAATATGGTGGGAATTTTGAAAACAGAATGAGATTCTTACTTAATATTCTTCGTGGTATCAAAGAACGTTGTGGAAAGGATTTCCCTGTTGTTGTACGTCTTACTGCTGATGAATGTTATGAAATGGTTGGACAAAAAGGTAAGGGCTATACACTGGAAGATGGTGTAAGAATTGCAAAAGCACTTGAACAGAATGGCGCAGATGCTATTGATGTTTCTTCAGCAGGATACGATGCATTCAACTACTGGCTTGAACCCGTTTCATTTGAACCGGGTTGGAGAAAATATATGGCAAAAGCCATTAAGGATGCTGTTTCTATTCCTGTTATGGCTGCAAACCTTATACGTTCACCTGAACAAGCAGAACAACAACTGAGAGATGGTATCCAGGACTTCGTTTCTCTTGGTCGTCCACAGATTGCTGACCCGCATTGGGCAAACAAAGCACTTAATGGTGGCACAATCAAACGTTGTATATGTTGCCTTAACTGTATTGAGTCAATGCAGAACAATGCGTATATCGGCTCTCATGGTGAATGTTCTGTTAATCCATTTGTCGGTCACGAAAGTGAAAAACTATCAAAAGACGGAAACGGAAGACATGTTGCAGTTATCGGTGCAGGTCCTAGTGGACTTATGGCTTCTGAAATTCTTGCGAGACGTGGTTTCAAAGTTACTCTTTTTGAAAAGAGTGATAAAGCAGGCGGACAGATTATCTTAGCTTCCGCACCACCAAAGAAAGACAAAACAATGTGGTTTGTTGAGGATTTGGTGAAAACTTGTGAAGATTTAGGTGTGCGAATTCTTCTCAATACTCCTGCGACTGTTAAAGAAGTCAAAGAGCTTAATCCTTGCGCAGTAATCGTTGCAACAGGTAGCAACCCAATTAAACCAAAATTCAATGGCAATTATGACACAAATAAAGTTCTCACATTTGAAGACATTTTAAGTGGCAGATTCACTCTAAAAAACAAGAAAGTTGCTCTTATCGGCTCTGGTATGACAGGACTTGAAACTGCGCATTCACTTACAGAACATGGTTGTGATGTAACTGTTGTTGAAATGGCAAAGGAAATTGCCCCTGGTACTTGGATGCAACATAAAGACGACGTTATGCCACACCTTGAAAAAGCAAACACCAAGTTTATGCTCGGTGAAAAACTTTGCGAAATCGGTAATGGTTACATAGTTACTGAAAATACAAAGAATAAAAAGACTACAAAAGTCAATGCAGACTACGTTGTTCTTGCACTTGGTTCAAAACCTGAAAACTCACTTGCAAATGAACTGAAATACAATGGTTTTAATACATTTGTAATCGGTGATAGTAATAAGGTCGGCAGAATTGCAGATGCAACAAAAGATGCTTACAAAGTTGCGATTTCAATTAAATAAACATAATAAAAAGGACGATTCGTTACGAATCGTCCTTTTGCAGGCGTGAAAACCTGCCACTACGCGTTTTAATTATTCAATTGGTTTTGAAACATCAATCCACTCTTTGTAGTTTGAGTATTTTTCCAGTTCAGGAATTGTGAGCTCGATTGCACTATTACTACTTCCTACTGCAGGGAAAACAGTTTTGAATCGTTTCATTGACTCATCGAGATAAACCTCAACGCCATCCTTGATACCAAATGGGCAAACGCCACCAATCTGATGACCTACATATTGTTCTAATTGGTCAGGTGACATCATTTTTGCTTTTGTGTGGAAAAATCCTTTATACTTTGAGTTATCAACCTTTACATCTCCTGCCATAAGGATAAGAATTGGCTGTTCCCCCACCATAAATGAGAGAGTTTTTGCAATTCTTGCGCCCTCAACACCTAAAGCCTGTGCAGCAAGTTCAACTGTTGCACTTGAAACTTCAAATTCTTGTACTCTGTCTTCCATACCGAACTGACGAAAATACTCTCTGCCTTTTTCAATAGACATATTTAATCATTCCTTGAAAATATGGGCGAGTTACCTCGCCCAATTTATTTTTATTACTGAATTTCAGCAAGTTTAACAGGTCTGCCTTCGTTTGCTGATTTTTCAGCAGCAAGAGCAATCTTAACTGACTGTAAACCTGCGTGGATACCAACAGGAGTTTCCTTGTCGTTTACACAACAGTCAACAAACTGTCTTACTTCTTCTGAGAATGAGCCCATATATCTTTCAAGGAAGAAATAAAGTGGTTTTTCGCCTGTTACACCGTTTGCATCTGAAACAACAGCAGTTGAAAGTGTATCATTAGCAGTTGCAACCATACCCTTTGAACCGAAAAGTTCTGCTCTCTGGTCATAACCGTACATAGCCTGACGAGAGTTGTCGATAACTGCAAGAGCACCATTTTCCATTTTCATTGAAATGATTGCTGTATCAAAGTCACCGTATTCACGGATTGAAGGATTGATAAGAGCATCAGCATAAACATAAAGTTCTTCAACATCACTGTTTGTAAGGAAGCAAGCCATATCGAAATCATGGATTGTCATATCAAGGAAAATGCTTGCTGCACAATAGCCAACAGGTGGTGCCTGTGGGTCACGAGATGTGATTTTAAGAATCTGTGCTTCACCGATTTTGCCTTCGTCATATGCCTTACGAACTGCTGCGAAGTTGTGGTCAAAACGACGATTAAAACCAACCTGGAATTTGCATTCAGGATGAGCCTTAAGGGCATCTGCAATTTCAAGAATCTTATCTACTGTATTTGCAAGTGGTTTTTCACAGAACACGTGTTTACCAGCATTAATTGCTTCAATAGAAATTGGAGCATGAGTGTCAGTTGATGAGCAAACAAGAACTGCATCAATGTCCTTATCTTCAATGATTTTTGTATAGTCTGTATAGATTTTTTCTACGCCAAAGCCTTCGCAGAAAGCCTTTGTTTCGTCATTCATAAATGGGTCTGCAATCGCAACAACTTCAGCACCCTTTACGTGGTATGTAATAGATTCAAGGTGTACTTTACCAATACGGCCAGCACCGATAATACCAATTTTAAGCATAATAATTTCCCCTTATATTTTTATATAGTTCCGTCCCATGTGGAAACGTTTGTATTTGTCTTTTCTTCTTCGTCGAACCAGTGCTGTGTAACTGCCTTTGATTCTGTATAGAAGCGATATGCATCCTTGCCAAGACAGTGAAGGTCACCAAAGAATGACTGCTTGTGTCCTGAGAATGGGAAGAAGCCAACGGGTACAGGAATACCAACGTTAATACCGACCTGACCGCCGTCTGTGTAACGAGCAAACTGACGAGCCCAGTAACCACTCTGAGTATAAATAACAGAGCCGTTTGCATATGGGTTGTCATTCATAATCTTAAGACCTTCGTGGAAGTCCTTACAACGCTTGATGCAAAGAACAGGTCCGAATACTTCTTCATCACCGATTGTCATATCAGCAGTAACCTTGTCGAAAATTGTTGGTCCGATAAAGTAACCGTTTTCGTAGCCCTCAACCTTAACATCACGACCATCAAGAACAAGTTCTGCACCTTCGTCAATACCCTTCTGGATATCAGCAAGAACTTCTTCGTAATGCTTCTTATATGTAATAGGTCCGAGTTTTGATGTCTTTTCCCAAGATGGACCCACTTTAATGTTCTTTGCCTGTTTAACAAGTTCAGCAACAAACTTATCTGCAATAGCTTCTTCAACTACACAGCAAGTAAGAGCCATACAACGCTGACCCGCACAACCGTAAGCGGAGTTGATAACACCTGCCACTGTTCTCTCAAGAGCACAGTCAGCCATAACAAGAGCGTGGTTCTTAGCCTGAGTTAAAGCCTGACAACGCTTACCTGCAGCTGCTGCACGAGAATAAACCTTAAGGCCAACAGGAGTTGAACCAACGAATGTGATACCCTTAACATCTGGGTGGTCAAGAATTGTATTTACTTCGTTTCTTGAACATGTAATAACATTGATAACACCATCAGGAACGCCTGCTTCTTTATAGATAGCAGCAAATTTCATAGCTGTTTTTGGTGTAAGAGATGCTGCTTTAAGAACCATTGTATTACCTGTTGCAATACAAGTTGGAGCCATCCAACCAAATGGAATCATTGCAGGGAAATTAACAGGAACGATACCTGCGAAAACGCCAAGAGGTTCACGATACTTAACTGTGTCGTAACCGTTTGAAGCATCCATAAGGCTTTCACCCATCATAAGAGATGGAACCTGAGTTGCAAGTTCTGTACCTTCCTTTGCTTTGAGGACATCGCCTTCTGCTTCACCCCAAACTTTACCGTTTTCGCAAGCAACACACATTGTGAGTTCTTCCATATCACGGATAATGAGTTCACGGATTTTATAAAGAATCTGTGCTCTCTTGATTGCGGGAGTTGCTCTCCAGCCCGGGTAAGCTTTCTTTGCGGCTTCGATTGCTTCAAGAACTTCATCATTTGTACAGCAAGGTGCCTGTCCTACAACTTCACCTGTGCTTGGATTGTGAAGGTCATACCACACATCTGTTTTTGAGTCTTTGAACTGACCGTTCACAAAATACTGTAATTTTTCTACTGCCATATTTATTATCTCCTTTTGGGATTAGTTATGATTTTTATCGGGCGATTCGTGAATCGCCCCTACAAAACACCTTCATAAAATTTGCAAATGATTTTTTCGTTAGACAAGGCACACAAACGACGGCGTATGAAGATACTCCGAGCAAGTGTAACACAGTATCACGGAAAATCACACATATTAAAGACCTGATACTTCGTTGATGTACTTACGAGCCTTTACTGCATATTCGAATGGATTAGCAATTGCTGGGTCCTGTTCAGCTTCAACAAGAACATATCCTTCATATCCCGTTTCTTCAAGAACGTCGAATACAGGCTTAAAGTCGATTACACCGTCACCAGGAACTGTGAAAGCACCTGCACGAACACCCTGTAAGAAGCTCATTTTTTCTGCCTTAACCTTTGCAACAACGTCAGGGCGGATATCTTTAAGATGTACATGACGGATTCTCTTTGCATATTTCTTGAGAACTGCCATATAATCTTCACCACAATATGCAAGGTGACCTGTATCGAAAAGAAGACCGAAAAGTTCAGGGTCTGTGTTTTCCATCATTCTGTCAATTTCAGCTGCTGTCTGAACAACAGTGCCCATATGATGATGGAAGCAAAGAGCAATACCCATATCTTTTGCAACTTTACCAAGCTTATTGATACCTGTGCAAAGCATATCCCATTCTTCATCATTCATAACATATTTGTCATCAAAAATTGAAAGGTCTGTACCCTGAATTGAGTGTCCTTGTTCAGAGATACCAACAACTTTTGCACCCATTTCCTTAAGGAATGTGATGTGCTCGATAAAATCCTTTTCAACCTCTTCATATGGTTTTGTAATAAGAAAGCTTGAGAACCAAGCGTTGCAAATCTGCATACCACGAAGCTCAAGTGCTTTTTTAAGTACCTTTGTATCTCTTGGATACTTGTTACCAACTTCACAACCTGTGAATCCTGCAAGTGCCATTTCAGAAATGCACTGTTCAAATGTGTTTTCAGCACCAAGGTCAGGCATATCGTCGTTTGTCCAAGCGATAGGTGCAATACCGAGTTTTACTTTGTTTTTGTCAAGCATATTAGTATCTCCTTGCTTTATTTTTATTTTCTTCCTTCTCTGCGAAGGCATTATTTACTTTTTCATTTGTTGAAACAGATGGAACACCTGTATGCCACCAAGCACCATAACCATCTGTCATTGATTTTGGAAGCACTTTAATATCGATAAGTGTTGAAACCGTCTGTTTCTGTGAATCGATAAGAGCAAATTCAAGTTCTTCCATAGTTTTCGCTGTGTATGTCTTGCAACCATATGCTGCAGCAGCCATAGCAAAGTCGATTGGAATAAGGTCACCTAAAAGGTCACCATTGTCATCTCTGTAACGGAATTCTGTTGCAAGATTGCCTATACCGTTTGACATTTCAAGGTTATTGATACAACCGAAACCACTGTTGTCAAAAAGAAGAACATTGATTTTCTGCTTTTCCTGAATACTTGTTACAAGTTCAGAATGAAGCATCAAGTAACTTCCGTCACCACACATAGCATAAGATTCACATTCAGGATGTGCCATCTTGCTACCAAGTGCACCTGCGATTTCATAACCCATACATGAATAACCATATTCCATATTGTATGAATAACGGCTGTCTGAAGTCCACATTCTCTGTAAACAACCTGGAAGTGAGCCTGCAGCACCTGTACAAAGGGCATCAGCTGGGATAAGTTTACGAATCATAGCAAGAGCTGCTGTCTGTGTAATCACACCACCGATTTTATCAACAAATTCAGGGATTGTCTTTTCGTCACGAGCAGCAATAAGAGGCTTAAAGTTTTCGTCATATTTATAGTTAGAAAGGAATTCCATTTCCTTGTCCCAACCGAGCTTCGCATCTGCAATTTCAGTTGTGTATGCTGATTTGTAACCAATTTTGCGAAGTTCGTCACCAAGAGCAATAATACCAAGTTTAGCATCAGCAACCATCTTTGTTGCATCAAGCTTATATGCATCAAAACGAGATGTGTTGATTGTTACCATCTT
>JAZSDZ010000170.1:0-18179 GCA_045531435.1 Candidatus Fimenecus sp. | reverse complement strand
CGTAATCGTGTTTGTCTGCAATCCATTTTGCATCCCAATCTTGGATAACGCCTACTCTTAGTCCATGTGGATTAACTTTTTGTCCCATAACTTTACCTCTCCTTTACGCTCTTTCATCCAAGATAACGGTGATGTGACTCGTTCTCTTCAAGATACGGTAGCCTCTGCCGCGAGATACAGGTTGCATTCTCTTGAGAGTTGGACCTTGATCTGCGAAGCATTCTGCAACGTAAAGAGTATCTTTGTTCATACCGAGATTTACTTCTGCATTTGCTGCTGCGCTGTTCATGCACTTGAGAACTGGTTCAGCAGCTGCCTTAGCTGTTGTCTTCAAAATTGCAACGGCATCCTTGTAGTTCTTTCCGCGGATAAGATCCAAAACAACGTGAACCTTAGAAGGAGAGATACGGATGTACTTTGCTATTGCCTTGGGGCGACGATCTTTGTTTTCGGCGCGAACAAGGGCTTTTTGTTTACTTCTTGTAGCCATCTTAATTCCTCCTATCTACCACCGCTGGTTTTGCCGCCTGCGTGGCCTTTAAATGTTCTTGTTGGAGCAAATTCGCCCAACTTCAAGCCTACCATGTCTTCTGTGATATACACAGGAACATGCTTTCTGCCATCATGTACCGCAAAGGTATGACCAACAAATTCTGGGAAAATTGTTGAGCTGCGGCTCCATGTCTTAACAGCGATTTTTTCGCCGTTTGCATTCATTGCTTGAACCTTCTTCATAAGACTTGCCTCGACGTAAGGTCCTTTTTTAGTACTTCTACTCATTTAATGACAGCTCCTTTCCCGATTATTTAGCGTTGCGACGCTTTACGATAAGCTTGTCGGAACTCTTTTTCTTATTTCTTGTCTTAAGACCAAGAGCAGGTTTGCCCCATGGTGTGCATGGACCTGGACGTCCAATTGGTGACTTACCTTCACCACCACCGTGAGGGTGGTCGTTAGGGTTCATAACAGAACCGCGGACTGTTGGTCTGATGCCCATATGTCTTGTACGACCTGCTTTACCGATTTTAACATTTTCGTGGTCAGCGTTACCAACTGTACCGATTGTTGCCATACATGTTGCAGGAACGTTTCTAAGTTCACCTGAAGGAAGTCTAAGAAGTGCATAGATGCCTTCCTTAGCCATGAGCTGTGCTGCATTACCAGCTGCTCTTGCTAACTGACCGCCTCTGCCTGGGTAAAGTTCAACGTTGTGAACGAATGTACCTGTTGGGATGTTTACAAGTGGAAGTGCATTACCTGGCTTAATGTCAGCATCAGCACCTGCTGAAACAATGTCGCCCACCTTGAGTCCAACAGGAGCGAGAATGTATCTCTTTTCACCGTCTTCATACTGAACAAGTGCAATATGAGCTGAACGGTTTGGGTCATATTCAAGTGTTAATACTGTTGCAGCGCCCACCTTATCTCTCTTGAAGTCGATAATACGGTACTTTCTGCGATTTCCGCCACCGTGATGACGAACTGTAATTCTTCCGTAGCTGTTACGGCCTGAGTGCTTTTTGAGAGGAGCGAGAAGACTTCTCTCAGGAGCAACCTTTGAAAGCTCGGAATAATCTGTAACCGACATGTTACGTCTTGCGTTTGTAGTCGGCTTATAGACTTTAATCGACATATCTTTCATCTCCTTATGTTTATTTTAATGTGGAGTGGCTCAAGAGCCTGTCAGGAAGCTTTGCGGAGTATGTCGAAACTCCATACCTTACCGCCTGACCTCAAAATCATTACATCATTCCGTCAAAGAACTCGATTGTCTTTGAATCAGCTGTCAAAGTTACGATAGCCTTTTTCCATGAAGCCTTGTAGCCTTCAAATCTGCCATAGCGTCTGAGCTGGCCACGAACGTTCATTGTGTTTACCTTTTCAACCTTTACGCCGAAAAGTGATTCAACAGCCTTTGCGATGTCAACTTTAGTTGCATCCTTAGCAACTTTGAATGTGTACTTTTTGTCTGCAGTACCCATCATTGACTCTTCAGTAATAACTGGAGCGAGGATAATTTCCTGTGCAAGTTTCATTATGCGTAAACCTCCTCAATCTTAGCTACTGCATCCTTGAGAACTACGATTGTGTCGCAGTTAAGAATGTCGTAAACATTAAGTGTGTTTACAAGAGTTGTGTTAACACCAGCAATGTTTCTTGCGCTCTTATAAACTACGTCATTTTTCTCTGGGAGAACGATAAGAGCTTTCTTGCCAGCTTTGATAGCTGCGAGAACGTTAGCCATTTCCTTTGTCTTGATTGCATCCATATTGAATGAGTCGAGAACGATCATTTCATCTGCTGCAACCTTTGAAGAAAGAGCTGACTTCATAGCAAGTCTTCTTACCTTCTTATTGATTGAGAATCCGTAAGCACGTGGCTTAGGACCGAATGTAATACCACCATGTGTCCACTGAGGAGCTCTTGTTGAACCCTGACGAGCTCTACCTGTGCCCTTCTGTCTCCATGGTTTCTTACCGCCACCAGACACCTCTGCACGAGTGAGAGTTGACTGTGTACCCTGACGCTGATGTGCCAAGTAATTAACTACTACAAGGTGCATTGCTGATGTGTTTGGCTCGATAGCAAAAATGCCGTCGTTAAGCTCGATATCAGAAACTTTCTTGCCCTTTGTATCTACTACTGCTAATTTAGCCATTTCTTAACTCTCCTCTCTTACTTTGATTTAACTGAGTCAGCGATAACAACGATACCGTTCTTAGGACCTGGAATAGCGCCCTTAATTGCGATAAGATTGTTTTCTACGTCAACCTTAACAATGTCAAGATTCTGAACTGTAACTTTTTCAGCACCGAGATGACCAGCCATCTTCTTGCCTTTAAAGATACGAGCTGGGTCGATAACGCCGAGTGAACCGCCGTGACGGTGAACAGGGCCTGTACCGTGAGTTTCCTTAAGACGTGCGAAATTCCAACGCTTAATTACACCTGCTGTACCCTTACCTTTACTTGTTCCTACAACATCAACTCTGTCGCCTACTGCGAAGATGTCAGCCTTAAGAACGTCACCTACGTTTACTGATGAAGTGTCTGCAAGTCTGAATTCCTTGAGCACTTTCTTTGGAGCAACGTCAGCCTTCTTAAAGTGACCTGCCATTGGCTTGTTCACTCTTGTAACCTTAACGTCGCCGAAACCAACCTGAACTGCTTCATAGCCATCGTTCTCGATTGTCTTCTTCTGCACTACTGTGCATGGACCAGCTTCAACAACTGTAACAGGAATTACTTTTCCGTTTTCGTCGAAAAGCTGTGTCATACCGATTTTTTTACCGATAAGACCTTTTTTCATGTTTATTTCCTCCTTTGGTTATTGGTCGGGAATTCCCGACTTGACCTTGCTCGGTGTCTTGTTCTTAAAGATTAAGAATTAAAGCTTAATCTCGATGTCAACACCGGCAGGAAGCTCAAGACTTGTAAGAGCCTCAACTGTTTTGTTTGAGGGTCTTAAAATGTCGATAAGCCTTTTGTGTGTTCTCTGCTCAAACTGTTCACGGCTGTCCTTATACTTGTGAACAGCGCGAAGGATTGTAACGATTTCCTTTTCTGTTGGAAGTGGAACAGGACCTGAAACCTGAGCGCCTGTACGCTTTGCAGTTTCAACAATCTTCTCTGCTGCCTTGTCCACAAGGTCATGGTCATAACCCTTAAGTCTGATTCTGATTTTCTTACCTTTTGTTGCTGCCATTTTGTTTTCCTCCTAAATTACTGGGCACGCCTTTTTACTTGCAACTCATCCGGGTGTTTCCACCCTTCCGTTTTAAAAACCGAAAAATCGGTTCTGATTTTTCGGACGGCGTAAAAAAGCGCAGAATGCTCCTGCAAGTACCGTAATGGCATAGTTGGGTTATGCCAAAAGGTTTTAAAAGCATTATTGGTCGCCCGATTTAAAATCAGACATACTCCACGGTAATTCCCTGCATCACAGTGCAGCCACCTACCGCTTCAACGCATATCGCACAGTGTTTAAAAATAGGCATACTACACCTATCGACACTTGTGCCATATAATAATATCACAATGTTTGTGAAAAAGCAATAACTTTTTTAAAAAAAGTTTGTGAAAAACGCAGAATTTTTTCTGTTTTCAAAATTGGCACAATATCTTGTGTTTTTACTTGTTTTCGACACAAAATTTGCATTTTTATTTATCTAAATTATCTCTATATATAATATGTATAGAGAAAAAGTCCTGAAAACAAAAAATACGGCAGAAAACTCCACCGTATTTAACATTTTATATGTTTTTTGCTTTTTCAAGTGCTGTATCAATATTAGGACAGAAATTATCCTTACCAACTGATTTATAGAGTCCTGATTTTTTCATAGCATTAAGAGGTTGTTCGTTAACGTGAGAGAAAATCAGTGTCACATCTTTTGACTGACACTTCTTGTATAGATTTTCAAGTGAATTCATAGCAGTTGCGTCAATAGCAGGAACAGCTCTCATTCTGAGAACAAGACACTTTGTATATTCTTTAAGCTTAATGTCGAGAATCTTATCCGCTGCACCAAAGAACATAGGACCTGTTATTTCATAAACACGGACATTCTTTGGAACAATCTTTAAATCAAGACTGTCAGCATCATTCTCACTATCAACGTACTTCCAACCCTTAACTGCAGTTTCTTCACTCATACGCTTCATAAAGAACATTGCCGCAAGAACCATACCAACCTCAATAGCAACAACAAGGTCGAAGATTACAGTAAGACCGAAAGTAATTACCATAACCACAATATCACTTTTTGGTGCAGTTTTAAGTATATGTATAAATTTCTTGTATTCACTCATATTGAATGCAACCATAAAGAGAATTGCTGCAATAGTCGGCATTGGAATAAGCCCTGCAAGTGGCATAAGGAACAAAAGAACAAGAAAAAGTACAACTGCATGAACCATTCCTGCTACAGGAGTTCTACCACCATTTTTCGCATTGGCAGCAGTTCTTGCAATAGCGCCTGTTGCAGGGATACCACCAAAAAGAACAGATGCAATATTGCCAACACCCTGAGCCACAAGCTCAGCGTTTGAGTTGTGTCGTGAATTCACCATACTGTCAGAAACAACACAAGAGAGCAAAGATTCGATTGCAGCCAGAATTGCGATTGTCAAGGCATTAGGCAAGACTGCCGAAATAGTTTCAAAATTGAAAGTCACATCAGTTAATACCAATTTTGGAAAGCCAGAAGGAATTGTGTATAATTCACCAATCGTAAATACACCATCATCGAGTCCAGGAATAAACTTAACCATCAACGCACCTACCACAACTGCAATAAGTGATGGTGGGATTTTCTTCTCAAGCTTCGGATATATAATGAGTATAGCAAGTGAAACTACACCAACCAAAAGGGCCTGCCAGCTGAATGTACCGATAGCATGAATATTTGCCTCTATTTTCTCAATAGTTTCAATAGGCTTGATGCCATCAGCATACTGAAGTCCGAGAAAATCCTTAATCTGACCAACAAAAATTGTAACTGCAATACCTGCAGTAAAGCCTGTTGTTATCGTATAAGGAATAAACTTAATGAGTGAACCTAACTTGAACACGCCCATAAGAATAAGGAAAACACCCGCAATAATTGTTGCAATAATAAGGCCACTCATTCCCTGCGTTGCAACTATACCCGCAACAATTGTTGCAAATGCCGCTGTAGGTCCTGCAATCTGAACACGGCTACCACCTAAAAATGACACCATAAATCCTGAAAAAATTGCGGTATATACGCCGCAAGCAGGTTCAACACCTGACGCTAACGCAAGAGCAATTGACAAGGGCAAAGCAATGATTGCAACGATTACACCTGCCACAATGTCCTTAACAAACTGGTCTTTTGAATAATTTTTAATAGTGCTGAAAAATTTAGGTTTAAGATAAAACTTTTTCAAACAATCACATCCATTTACATTCATTAAAATACCGAAAAGAATGTTAACACTTTTCACCCTCTCCGTCAATATGGAATTGCGTAAATTGAAATTTTTTTGAGAAGTTGTAGTGATGGCGACACCATCTTGGTTCCCATGAAAGGGGAGACAAGGATTTGAACTCCCCGACAAATTATAATTGAAAAATTCAAATAATAAAGGCGGGACAATCCCCGCCATACCGTTCATTCAGTTATTTGATGGTCCTGTGTAGGCTGCAACTAAAACCTTGAGTTGTTCAACTGTGTCGAACTTTGCACCCGACTCCACAATGGCAGACCTGATTGATACAGGGAGAGAATCGAAATACGCTTTTGTTTCTAAATTCATATTATTCATAAAAAATCACCTCGGTAATATTCTACCAAGGTGACCTGTATTTATACATTATAAAACTTTTGACAAGAAATCCTTAAGTCGTGGATTCTGTGGGTTATCGAAAAATTCATTTGGTGTGTTTTCTTCGATAATTTTACCTTCATCCATAAAGATAACACGAGTAGCAACTTCTCGTGCAAATCCCATTTCGTGAGTAACAACGACCATTGTCATACCTTC
This sequence comes from Candidatus Fimenecus sp., assembly GCA_045531435.1. Classification (GTDB taxonomy): domain Bacteria; phylum Bacillota; class Clostridia; order Oscillospirales; family Acutalibacteraceae; genus Fimenecus. Next base: position 11,670 of record JAZSDZ010000170.1, on the reverse strand, counting down.
ACGAGCAAGATTTTTCATAACATCAAGAACTTCACCAACCATTTCAGGATCAAGTGCTGAAGTAGGCTCGTCAAAAAGCATTACTTCAGGCTCCATACAAAGAGCACGGACAATAGCAACACGCTGTTTCTGACCACCTGAAAGCTGTGATGGGAAAGCACTTGCTCTGTCCTTAAGTCCTACTCTGTCAAGAAGCTCAAGTGCTTTTGTTTCTGCCTCATCCTTGTTTTTCTTTAAAAGTTGTGTAGGAGCAATCGTCATATTTTTTATGATATTCATATTGTTGAAAAGATTGAAATGTTGGAACACCATACCCATTTTCTGACGGTGAAGGTTAATATTAACCTTTTTATCAGTAATGTTGACCCCATTAAAATTAATTGTTCCATCTGTAGGCATTTCAAGAAGATTCAATGAGCGGAGAAATGTTGATTTACCACTTCCGGAAGGACCGATTATAACAACAACTTCACCCTTCTTGATATTGGCATTAATACCATCAAGAGCTTTAACCTGTCCACCAAGATAATGTTTTTTTAATCCTCTGACTTCAATAATATTATCGCTCATTTCGACGCAACCTCCTTTCAATAACAGCAACAATTTTTGTAAGAAGCATAACTGTCACGAGATATACAATTGCAACTACTATAAGAGGCATAAATGCTTCAAAAGTTATACCTCTGATTCTTTCGCCAGCCTTTGTTAGGTCAAGAATTCCTACATAACCTGCAATCGATGTTTCCTTGAACAAAGCAATGAGCTCATTAAGGAGTGTTGGAAGAGTAGATTTTATAGTCTGAGGTATTACAATGTGTCTCATTGTCTGGAAATAACTGAATCCCAATGAGCGACCTGCTTCAAACTGACCATTGTCTATTGACATAATACCGCCACGGAAGATTTCAGCAACATATGCGCCTGAATTAAGACCAAATGCAACAATCGCAATTGGAATGTCCTCAGCAGAAACGAGAATAACGAAATACCATATCATAAGCTGAACAACAACAGGCACGCCTCGCATAACTGTTATATATGCTTTTGAAATGGCATTAAGAACCTTAAGGACATAATAACCTATGCCACCTCTGATTCTTAAAGCTTCCTCGTTCTTATCATACGATGAACGGACAGCAGCTAAAATAATACCCACTACCAAGCCAAGCAACAATGCAAAAACCGTGATTATTACTGAATTGATAAAGCCTTCCGCAATCCATTTCCAACGGTCATCAGTAATAAAACACGAAATAAAAGTTTCTTTAAGCTCATTAGCCCATAAACTTAGAGCGTTCATACAATGCTCCTTTCATTAATTAAGGGCGGAAATAACCGCCCTTTGATATGTTAAATTTCATGTGAAATAAACGCTACAGAAATTATTTATTCTGCAGGAATATATTTTTTGATGATTCCATCGATTGTACCATCTGCCTGAAGTTCTGCAAGAGCCTTGTTGATAGAATCAAGAAGTTCTGTATTTTCCTTTGCAACGCAGATAGCATAATCTTCATTAGCATATTCACCATCAAGAATCTTAAGACCATCGTTTGCAGCCACGAATGACTTTGCAGGTTCGTTATCAATGATAACTGCTGTAACCTTACCTGACTTGAGAGCTTGAACAGCGTCCGCACCTGTCTTGTAACGAATTACATTATCTTCGCCGAAACCCCATTTTGCTGGTACGTCTGAAGAATAAATATCACCTGTTGTATCCTGCTGAACACCAATCTTGATGCCATCCTTAACACCTGCAGGGTTTCCATCTGCATCAAATCCTGTGTAGAAATCTTCAAAAGATACATATTCACTATCTGCAGGAACAATAACAGACTGAATACCTGTTGCATATGATGTTGAGAAGTTTACGCTCTTAAGTCTTTCATCTGTAACTGTCATACCAGCCATGCCCATATCAAATTTACCTGACTGAACGCCACCGATGATAGCACCAAAGTCAACATCCTTGATTTCAAGTTCCATACCAAGTTTATTAGCAATAGCATTTGCAATTTCCACGTCGATACCAACGAATTCGCCACCTTCAACATATTCGTAAGGAGGGAATGCTGCGTTTGTAGCCATTACAAGAGTTGTCTTTGTTTCGCCTTTATCACCGCCACAAGCTGCGAAGCAGCCAACTACGATAACAAGAGCAAGAACAACTGAAAGAATTTTAACTGATTTTTTCATTTTAATCTACTCCTTTTTAAAAAATATTAGATTTGCAGTTAGATTATATATGTCTTTTCCGTAAAAATCAAGTATTTATGCAAAAATTCAAGTCAAATATCGACTTTGTTGCATTTTTATACACAATGTATGCGAATATACATTGTTTTATGCATAAAAATATAGCACACAATCAAAATCACAGGTCATTCTGAGGAACAAAGTGATGAAGAATCCCTGTTGAGTTTATTATTCATTTTGAGAGAGATTCTTCGTTACGCTCAGAATGACTTATCAAATCAGACTACATATTAAATGACTAAGGCAGGGTCAAGACCCCGCCATGCCATTATTGTTTTATTTTAGTTTAATTGTACAATGCTCGTCTTTTTTACAGATTTGTATCAATCCATTCTTGTGCAGGAATGCCGTCCATATACAACTCTACAACCTCAAGGTCACCATTATAAACTTTAACAACAAGAAATGCAGATTCTTCTATAATGTTGCGATAAGCGTATTCACTTTCAACGGAGAATGCATCAATCTCTTCTCTGTTTTTGTCATTTAATCTGATATAATCTGTTCCCTTTGGTTTTCCGGCAGTTGTTTCAACAAAATATGCATACCCGTTTGAATCCTCTTTGATTACACCATATCCGTCGTTACCGTAAAAAACAACTGATTCTACTATACTAAAGTTTACTATACCGTATTCAACACTATAAACATTTGCAGCAAATTTGAATTCTTTTCCGTATTTCTGCAAGTCATTTTCTGCTTTGTTGCCATAAGCAATCATTCCAACCGGCACAAGCAACTGGATAATAATAGAAATAATCAGAATCGGAAGCATTAACTTTTTAAACATCTATGCCACCTCCGTTCAACTGTTCCTGTCGTGACTTTTTAATCGAAAGCATTTTCCAGTTAATAAAAATAATCGATGCACCGAAAACGACAAGCAATGCACCAAAGATAAAGATATTGTTATCTCCTTCGTTTGCATAAATTCCAATCAACTGTGCAAATACAGTTAAAAGACCTAAATTGATAGTCAGTATTTTTATTTCTTTAACACCCTGATAAACCAACATTCCACCAAATGCTATTGTTAATGCTGATGCAATATAGAATATAATATCATTCAAAATAGAATGATTTACAATTGCGTTTTCAAGAATTGCATATATAAATGTCAGACCAATCATAACAAAAGGGATCACAATTTTTTCAATCTTAAAATATTCTTCTTCAAAGTCTTCTCGCCTTACTACTATAACAATCAATGGCACTGCAACACAAAGAACAATTGAAATAACAAAACCAATTAAATCATCACCTACCATACTTGGAGCATCAAATATTACACCCATAGAAAGAGCTAACATCGCACCACAGATACCAATTGCTGAAACAGGCTTGAATGGTGATGTGACAACCACATTGTCAATTGAAAGAATATGAATACATAAGAAAAATGAAAGTAAACCTGCACATAGAATCGACATTGATTCAGCAAGAATCCCCACTCTGAAGCCTGCAAAAATCAGCACTGCCACTTGTGGGATTGATGCTATCATCGTAATCCATTGTGCAATTTTACCTCTAATATTGTCTTTATCACGTGAAAGATACCATGTAAACAGAATTCCTATTGCGAAAAACATTAATGAAAAGAGTAAATTCTGCCAATTGCCAATTGTTGCAATATGAACTGACATATAGTAATAAAATGCAAGTGGTATTACTGAACTGAATATGAATAATATAGGAATTAACAATACAGAATCAATCACAAGGTAATCTGTATATGACCAGCTTATATTATGAACACCATCCACAAGTGCAATTGTTGCAACTGTGCCGATAGTCCAGATAATACTTGCACTTTCACGCCAACTCGGACTATCTTTCCTTTTTAAATATGTATATAGTGCGAATCCCTGACCTGCAATCATTGGAATTACTGAAAATGCAGTCTGTAAGGAAATGTTGAAATCCTGCCAGAATCCAAAAAATAGAATTGCAAGTCCGGAAGCTACGAAAACCGAACCGACCACAGCAAGAGTAATTTTGATACGATTTTTCTGTTTCGTCTTATCTTGTGAGACGATGACAGCTTTTTTCTCGCCATAAATCAATTCTTCAATATCTACCTCAAGAACTTCTGCCAACATTTCAAGGGATTCTATATCCGGTTTAGTTTTATCATTTTCCCAATTTGAAATTGCCTGACGAGTAATGTGCATTTTTTCTGCCAGGGCATCTTGTGTCAGTTTTTTCTCTGTTCTGATTTTTTTAAGATTTTTTGAAACTTTAGACATTCATATCGCCTCCTAACACCTTTATTATTACATAATAGCATAAAAAAGTCACGCAATGATTTGTTGCATTAGAATACTTTTTTCCTTTTTACTGATATAACCTCATTGCATTCTTGACAAACAATATGTTTCTTTGTATAATATTTTCTGCAAATTTAATATGCTACTATGGCTCAGGAGGCAGAGCACTTCCTTGGTAAGGAAGAGGTCACCGGTTCGAATCCGGTTAGTAGCTCCAAACAAAAAAGACGGTTGTGATGACCGTCTTTTACTTTGTTCTAAGGCCTTTGGGGTAGTGATTCTTTGCTCTGCCGTTGGAAACTTTTGCACCACCGACGGTGCAACCGTCAACCATTACTACTGCCCAGCCATTAGAACAATCTGTATTAAATTCTTCACCGTGAAGATATTTTTTGATTTCGTCACTATCTGCTGAAAGATTTATTTTTCTCTTGAAATCCGTTCCCATCGCCATAAAGAATTGGTGATGTGGCTGAACATAATTCTTACGGATTTCGCCGATTGTCACACCGCAGGAAAATGCTGCACCTTTTCTTACATGGAAATCAGGTGTGAAATAAACGGGATTCCCGTTATAGGTCAGTACATTTCTTTCTTCGTATGAAACGAGAACATCATCTAAAAAGTCCTTAACTGTTTTATCAATTTTCTCTTTTTTTGATTCAGCTGCTGCTTGTCCATAGCATTCATCCATATTATGAAGCACAGCCACAAACTGACCTTCACCTTTTGTTTTATGGGGATAGCAACGACGAGAATAATTGATGTTTTCATATTTACAGCCGTCGAAATTCACACCATCAGCAGTTTTTTCTCGCACTCTGTCTGTTGTTGGTGCAATTTCAAATTCAGGATATCTTTCCAAAAAGGCATCAACTGTCATCTCGTTTTCTTCCAAAGAAAAGGTACAAGTTGAATATACGATATATCCACCGTTTTTCAACATTTTTACAGCACAATCGAGAATCTCATTTTGTCTTTCTGCGCACATTTTCACATTTTCGGGAGTCCATTCATCAATTGCAATTTCTTCCTTACGGAACATTCCCTCACCCGAACAAGGTGCATCAACCATAATCATATCAAAGACTTGTGGAAACTCCTTTTGAAGCTTTTTGGGATGCATACAAGTTGTCACTACATTTTTAAAGCCCATTCGTTCCATATTACCTGTAAGAATTTTACATCTTGAAGGCACAATCTCATTTGATACAAGAACGCCATTCTCACCTAATTTATTTTTAATCTGACTGCTTTTACCACCGGGTGCTGCACACAAATCGAGAATTTTCCAATCAGGTTGAATGTCAATACTCTCAACAGGCACCATTGCAGCAGGTTCTTGAATATAGAACATTCCTGCGTGGTGATAAGGGTGATTACCTATTCCGTCGTAATCAAAATAAAAACCATTTTCCACATAAGGAATTTTCTCCGTTGAAAAAAAATTCAGTTTTGAAAAATCATCAAGAGAAATTTTATCCGTATTCACACGGAATGCTCTTACAGGCTTCTCGTCATAAGACTTTATAAAATCGTCATACTCGTCACCTAAAAGAGTTTTCATTCTCTCCTGAAATTCAATCGGTAATTGCTTCATTTTTTGTCACCTAAATACATTTCAGTATATAACATACACATTGAAACAGATGTTATTGCTGCAGTTTCTGTACGAAGAATTCTTTTACCCAAAGAAACCACTTTTCCACCATTCTCAAAGGCTTCAGTAACTTCTTTTTCGTCAAATCCTCCTTCAGGACCAATCAGAATACCCACTCTCATACCACTTTTAAGTTGTGATAGTGCAAGTTTTGTGTCTTCCATACCATTTTTGCTTTCATAAGGCACTAAAAACAAGTCCATTTCTTTTGCTTTTTCCATAGCCTGTTTATATGTGATCACATCAAAAATTTCAGGTATTGTGTTTCGCTTACTCTGTTTTGCAGCGCTTTCAGATATAGATTGCCATCGACTCACCTTACTTTTCTTTTTCTTATCGTCAAGCTTCACTACACATCGATTCATTTCAACAGGAATAATACCATCAACGCCAAGTTCAACGGTTTTCTGGATAATTAACTCCATTTTGTCCCCTTTTGGAAGTCCCTGAAAAAGATAGATTTTTATGGGAAGGCTTGTGTCGTTATAATTTTCTTCGACAATTTTAGCAACAACTGAATCCTCGCTGAAACTTTCGATTTCACAAAGATTGCTTATACCATTTTCACTCACAAGGAAAGTATCTCCAACATTCATACGAAGAACATTTTTAATGTGATTGAAGTCTGTACCCGTTATCAGATATTTATCATTCAGTTTTTGATTTTCATTAACAAAAAAGTTATACATAAACAAACAATCCTATCCTATTAAGAGTTATTCTGAACGAAGGGAGATTCTTCGACGTTACACTCCTTATAATGACAAAACGGCGGGGTTAAGACCCCGCCCTACCATTAATCTAACATTTTAAGCAAGACAAAAGCCCTACTGTTTTTATATTAATTCAAGGAATTTTGAGCCACGAGGAACAATAAATGTGATTGCTGATTCCAAAAGCTGGAATTCTCTTTCAGTAACATATTCACATTCACCGTCAACATTAACTGCTGCAGGATTCTGACTCTCAATCTTAACATGCTTACAATGTACAAGCTTAGTGAAATCCCAGTTAAGGTGTTCACCGTTCTTATATTTGTTCAACAATGGAAGAAGTCCGAGTGGACCTTTCTTTGCAATTTCCTTTGTATGTCTTACCATAACACAGTCAATAAGACCGTCGTTTGGCATAGCACCAGGAGCAGCCATATATCCGCCACCGTACCAACGTGAATTACCGATATAACAGAAAAGGAAATCGTCTTCATAAACCTTGTCATGGTCAATAGTGATTCTGAATTTGTTGTTGATTTTACTGAATACAACACAACGAAGAGCAGAAAGAGTATATGCCAACTCACCATTTACCATTGGTAACTGCTTATACTTAACCTGTCTTGCACAAACTTCAGAATCGATGCCCATTGCACATTCGTTGATTGCAATCTGACCATTAGTTTCAATAAGGTCAAGCTTTACAGGCACACCGTTAACGTGGTCATCAATATTTGTGTTACGACCGAAAAGTCGGCTGAAATCGTTACCTGAACCGAGAGGGATATTAGCAACCTCACAGTTTGGATATTTATAGCAACCGTTTACAATTTCGTAAAGTGTTCCGTCACCACCGCAAGAATAGAAACGAACAGGTTCACCTTTCTTTGCAATCTTCTCTACATAACGCATACCGTCATTACGAGCTGTTGTTACATAAATATCAGCGTTCAAGTTCTTTTCTTTAATGTATTTTTCAATTGTAGGGATATAGTTTTTCGCGTTTTTGCCTTTGCCTGATACAGGGTTTACAACAAAAATGTGTTTCATAATCTTCTCCTAATTATTCATAATACTAATTACTTATAATACATATATAACTGGCATTTTATCATACCGTTATAGAGTTTGCGTCGTTTGTCGGCTTTTCTGCCAAAGCATTTTTCAAATTCCTCGTCAGGACTTATAATATAGTATGCCCATCCGCGTTCCGGATTAAAGATTTTGCCCATTGTTCTGTAAATTTCTTCGGCAGCCTGAATATCAAGCATTCTCTCGCCATAAGGTGGGTTACAAATAACTGTTCCCTTTTCACTTTTACGGGTAAAGTCCTTTAAATCCTTTTTAGAAAGGTCGATTTTCATTCCTACACCTGCTCGTCTTGCATTTTCACGAGCAATCTCAAGTGCATGAAAATCAATATCAGAGCCGTAAGCCATAAAATCAGCATCCTGAATTACAGCATCAGTTGCTCTCATTCTTTCCTCACGCCATACAGATGAATCTATATTTTCAAATCTCTCCGAGATAAATGAGCGTTTAAGTCCCGGTGCAATATTAAGTGCTTTCATAGCACCTTCAATAAGAATTGTACCTGAGCCACAAGTCACATCATAAAGTGTATGATAATGACGAATTCTTGCTAATTCTGCCATAGCAGCAGCAAGAGTTTCTTTGATTGGTGCAGTGTTTGCAACAGGTCTGTATCCACGCTTGTGAAGTCCTGCGCCCGATGTGTCGATAAACACAGTCACAATATCCTTCATAATTGAAAATTGTATCTGGTGAACAGGTCCTGTTTCGTCAAACCAGGAAATTCCATACTTTTCTTTTAATCTTTCAACAACTGCCTTCTTGATAATTGCCTGACAGTCACTTACTGAAAAAAGTTTTGAGTTAAGTGAATAACCTTTAACAGGGAACGCGTCAACTTTTCCAATCCACTCTTCCCAAGGAAGTTTTTTAACACCTTGGAAAAGCTGTTCAAATGTTACTGCCTTAAATTCACCAATACGAATTAAAATTCTTTCACTGTATCGTGAGCAGATATTAACACGGGCAAGGATATTTTCATCACCTTCAAAATCTACTCTGCCGTTATTTGCAACAACATTCTGCGCATCCATATCGCGCAACTCCTGAGCCACCAAACCTTCTAATCCTAAAAGGCAAGGTGCTGAAAACTTAATTAACATCAAAATTCTCCATTTTACAATATTCGTGTACAGTATAAATGATTGTTTGATTATTGTCAACCATTTTAATACACCAAAAAAGAGCGTGTCTTTTTTTAACACGCTCTCTATAATTATAAATCTTTGTATGAATAAAATGCTAAAAGGCTTTTTAATGTACGCTTATTCAGCAGTCATTTTTCTTACATATCGTTTGAAAAATGCTATTGCATCTTCACAACAAGCAATTGGAATTCTCTCGTTTGTACCGTGAGTGCAGAGAAGAAGCTTTGTATCCGCAACAAATGGTGCAAAACGATAAATATTTTCACAAACAGGCTCATAGTTATAAGCATCTGTGCCACCCATTACAAGGAAAGGAGTCACAAGATTCTTGCTGTTTTGTGCTTCTGCTAATTCCTTGATTGTCTGGAATGCTTTTGAATCAGTCGGAGAAACCTTTGAAGATTCCTTACCAACAAGGAATTCAACATCTATATCCTTATTTTTTACACTCTTGCGAATATGCTTTTCAACATCTGCAATTGAAACACCCGGCATTGTACGGAAGTTCACAGTTACACTCGCTTTCTGTGGAAGAACATTGAACTGTGGGCTACCTTCTGCCATTGTAACTGCAGTACAAGTACGGATAAGAGATGCGGCAGCAGGAATATTTTTACAAATAGCAAGAATAAGTGGCTGTAAAATCGGTGCATTTACCAGTACAACTCTTAAAGGATAACCTGCATTCATACCAACTCTCTTAATGAGTTGCTTAAGATAATCAGGCATTTTTGCCTTGAACTGATGATTTTCGATATTTTTAATAACATCTGCAAGTTTACCAACTGCAGTATGCTTTGGTGGTTGTGAAGAGTGACCACCCTTTGCGTTTACGCTGACTTTATAGTTTACACTACCCTTTTCAGCAATACCAACACCTGTAAGGTTAATATCAAGAAGTTTACCAAGCTTTACAGGAAGAATTGCACCACCTTCATCAAGAACCGCTTCAAGGTGAACACCCTGCTCTTTAAGATATTCAGCAATCTGTTTTGCGCCATTATCAGGTGCTGCAACAACTTCTTCATTATGACCAAGACAGATATATACTGTTCGTTTTGGTTGGAAACCTTCATTAAGAAGCTCTTCCATACATTCCATAACAGCAATAAGATGATTCTTCATATCCATAGCACCTCTGCCCCAGATAAACTCACCATCATTGTGTCCGCTGAATGGGTCGTGTGTCCAGTCCTGTTCAGTACCTGCTGTAATAGGCACAACATCCTGATGAGCAAGCATTGCAATTCCGTCAAGACTTGGGTCAGTGCCTTCCCATTTATAGACAAGACTTGCATCAGCAACCTTTGTCTTTGTCATATTCTGATGAACAAGAGGAAAACGCTCCTCTAAAAACGCGTGGAATTTGTCAAACTCTGCCCAATCAACAAGCTCTCTGTCGTAATTTGAGATTGTTTTGATTTTAATTGCATCACTTAAATCACGACAATACTTTTCCATATCAATCATTTCAGGCAAAAGCTTTTCCTTTTCCTGTTTTTTCTCTTTAAAGAAAATTGCACGAATAAGTGTTACAACAATAAAAATGCCGAGTAATGCTAAAATGTACTTCATAATTTTACCCTCTCATCCTGATAATTAAAATGCATACAGACAGGGATGTCTGTCCCTACGCGTTAGTTACTCGATTTAGATTTACAAAAACAGCTTAAAACACGAAAATATTTTTCTGTAACAACGAAAAAACCGCAAGACATACGAGTGTATTTTGAGAATTTTTGAGATAGTTACAGGGAAAATAGGTCACATTTTATGTATTCTTGTCAACTTGGTGAAATGTCTTTAAGTTGCCTGTTTTATTACTACGCTTATCAAGTTCTGCCATAACATCTTCAACAGCAATACCCTCATTTGCCATCATAACAAAAAGGTGGAAAATAAGGTCACTGATTTCACCGACTGTTTCCTCCTTGTTGCCGTTTTTTGCAGCGATAATTGTTTCAGAACACTCCTCACCAACCTTTTTAAGAATTTTATCAAGTCCCTTTTCAAAAAGGTAGCAAGTGTATGAGCCTTCCTGATTATTTGCTTTTCTTTCAAGTATTGTTTCATAAAGATTTACTAATGTATCATTCATTTTTATCACCTATTTTATCTTATTAAAGAAACATGATTTACTACCTGTATGACAAGCAGGGCCTGTCTGTTCAACCTTTACCAGCAATGTATCGTCATCACAGTCACCATGGATTGAAACCACTTTCTGCAAATGACCTGATGTTGCACCTTTATTCCAAAGTTCTTGTCGTGAACGACTCCAGAACCAGGTGTAACCCGTTTCAAGTGTTTTTGCCATCGATTCTTTGTTCATATAAGCAAGCATCAAGATTTCTCCTGTGCTTGCTTCCTGGATAATTGCAGGGATTAACTCTGCTTTCACAAAATATTTATCAAGGTTCATTATTTTGCCTCCTTGATTGCGTCTACCAAATTCAATGTGCCACTATAAATGCTTCTGCCACAGATTGCACCAAGTCGGATCGTAGCCATGTCGTTCTGTGAGCCAAGGA
>JAZSDZ010000095.1:0-10232 GCA_045531435.1 Candidatus Fimenecus sp. | reverse complement strand
AGAGTATGTAACATCTACAGATGCTCCATTTTTAACATCGGTGTATTCATTATTGGCACTATCATAGTCAATCTCAACATTATTAACAAAGACTTCGGGTTCAAAAGTTCTTTCAAAATGAGTCGGAACTTCGCTATTGTTTGTAAATTTAAAAGTAATCTGCCAATAAGTATCTCCATATTCTTCAACTACTTCAGCTTTTTTGTATGCAACTTCTATATCACTTCGGCTATACTGACCTTTATTTTTGCTTGTGACATTCACCTCGATTTTAAACTTAATCTTTTTGTATTTTCCGGTGATAATAGCTTTTCCTTTTGATACACCCTTTACAACACCTGACTTGCTTACAGTTGCAACGGACTTCTTAGAACTGCTCCATTTAATCTTCTTTGCACTCAGACCATTAACTTTAACCTTGAATGATGAACCGACATAGATATATTTAGTCTGATTAGTAAGGTTAAGAGTTGTGGTTCCGGCATCTGTGTCAGATGTGAAGTGTATAACAGATAATACAAGTGCTAAGATAGTAAATATGGCTATGATTCGTTTTTTCATTTGTAACACCTCTTTTCTTTATTTTATGAAAATACATCTTTTACATTTTTTTTACCTATAAGGATAGAGTATAATTCTCTAATTGCAGCATCTTTCCGGTCAATTACTTCAATATGATGCTTAATTTGCTCATTTTTAAAATCTATTTCGCTCTGTTGCTTTTCAAATAAAAATTTTAGTTCATTGTATTTATGATCTTTTTCTTCAAGTCGTACCTGGAGTTGATTGATGATTTCATAATTCAATTCCAGCTGAGTCTGTAAGGTTTTACTTTCTAATGTATCTTCATCGGAAGAAGCCATAAGAACATTGGAGATAGGCTTTAATATGTTGTTGTAATCGTGATCGTGATTCCTTGTTTCAGAAAAAACAAGTTTTATAGTTGATAAGGATACGGCTTCACCATTTTCAGCAGTTTTGTCAGCAATTTGTTGGTATGTCATATCTTTTGCTTTTCTTAAAGCCTTTAATTCCTCAATCAATTCTTCTTTTTTAGCCTTTAACAATTATTAGCCCCCTTTTGACCAAAGTTTGTATCTAATTTAAACTTTATTAACCAGATCTTTAATGATAAGTTGTAATTGTTTCGAGCGATGGGCTGTGTTTTATAACTTCTTCTCCCGACACAGCCCTATATTTGAAAGGATATAATGTTATGAACGAAAAAACCTTGGAAAACTTCAGAAAACTATCTCCTGAAAAACAAGAACAACTTATTGTTTTGATAATAAGGTTTCTAACATATTATCAATCAGTTCTTTGTCATGTTCGTTAAGTTGAGAGTATAATGTTATAAACTGTTGCTCTTTTTCGGCTACTGTCTTTAATGGATTATCTTGCCAACCCATCAAATATAATTTTGAACAACTTAATGCTTCAGATAATCTTTCTACATCTTTCATTGAAATATCATCCCCGGACTTTTCAAGTCTTGTAATTGAAGAACGGCTTTTTAAACCCAATCTATTTGCTAACGCTTCTTGTGACAACCCTAATTCTTCTCTTCGAGTCCTAATCTTATCGGCAACTGTCATATTCTAACCCCCTTTGCTATCTCTGTTCATAATTTTTTCTCTTTATAATATTTATAGGGTGTGTTAAAGCCATTATACAGGTTCACTCAAAAAATTTCAAGCATATGCTCAAAAAAATGTTGACAAAGGTTTGAACATGGTATATCATGTGTTTGTGTTCAAGAATAATTGAACAACAATTACGAAGGGAGGAAACCTAAAATGGTCGATATGAAAGCCGTTGAACAACATAGGGCAAACCTGGGAATCCCAAAATCTGTAATAGCAAAAAAGTGTGGAGTTTCAGTTAATACTTACGATAATTGGTGTAATAAACCTGATACGGTAAGTGCTAAAAACTCAAAATCATTAGCGGATGCTTTAATGATTACTGAACCTTCAAACTTAATTGCTATTTTTTTTGCACCTAATGTTCAAGAAAACTTGAACGAATAAGTATATGGAGGGTTACACAATGGCAAACAAAAGGCCTACTCAGGCACAGAGAATTATCAATTTCATTGACGAGCATGGAAGTATAACGAGACTCGACAGTAGCTGCAAGCTGTTTATTTTTGAACTGTCTTCCAGAATTATTTCACTCGAAAAAAGAGGTTGGGTGTTTAAGAAACAGAGAGAAACTATTAAGAACAGTTTCGGAGAATCGAAATCATTTGTCCGTTATTCCATTCTTAAAAGAGGGGAACTATAGATGAAACAGGGCAAGCGTCTTACAAGAGAACAAAAGGCAATATTACAAGGTCATGGACTGAATTGGAGAGAATACGAATTTATGTATCAGATTAACGAGTCTTACATAAAAGTTCGTCATAAGCAGACGGGTATTCAGAAAACAGTAGATGTTTATAAGAAATCCAAAAACAAATGGGATTATTAGGGGGTTGGCATGAAGAAATATATCAAAAAGGTATGGCAAGCGTGGTTGTTTCTAAGCATTCCGCTGAATGTACTCATTATCATTCTCAGCGTTTGTGCGCTGGATAGTGAGAGCAACATTCCTATCATTGCTTTATCAATAAGTGCTGCTTGGATGCTGTTGCTGACTGTAGCCAATGATCCATATAGAAAATAAGAGAAGGTAAGACACATGAGTAGAAAAATAGACCTTACAGGGCAAAGGTTCGGAAGACTGACGGTTATTAAAGAAGCAGAACCGAAGACTTTTGCTAATGGGAAAAAAGCAACAATGTGGTTGTGTAAATGTGACTGTGGTTCCTCAAAAGCATACAATTCACAGGCACTACGAAAAGGATTGACAAAAAGTTGCGGTTGTTATCATAGCGAAATGGTTAAAGCAGATTATGCCGGAAAGAAATTCGGACTATTAACCGTAATTAAAGAATGTGGCAGAAATAAAAGTAATGGTGTCATTTGGTTATGCAGATGTGAATGTGGAAATTACCACAAAGCGAGAAGCAATTCTCTAAAAAATGGAATAACTACAAGTTGCGGTTGTAAAACCCACGAAAAACTTGTTGCAAGATTGTCGAGTCACAGTATGTCAAGAACACGTTTATATAAGATTTGGCAAGACATGAAAACAAGATGTAACAACCCTAACACACCATACTATTTCAAATATGGTGGTAGAGGAATTTCGGTATGTGAGGAATGGAACGACTTTGAGCCATTCAGAGATTGGTCGTTGGTGAATGGGTATATGGACGAGTTAACAATCGATCGTATTGATGTTAACGGAGATTATACCCCTTCAAATTGTAGATGGATATCTAATCAGAAACAGCAATACAACAAAAGAACAAACAGGATGCTTACCCTTAACGGCAAAACGCAAACAGCAACAGAATGGGCGAATGAATTAGGGATTAAGTTAAATACTTTATTGTCAAGAATTGATAATTATCATTGGTCAGTTGAAAAGGCATTAACAACGCCGGTTGGCAAACATGAAAGGAGATTAAATGGAACTAAAAATCAACAGAATGGCACTTAAAAATTTTAAAGGCGCCAAGAACAGCGAATTAGTATTTGATGGCAAAAGCGTCAAATTACTTGGTGAAAACTCGACATTTAAGACAACTACTTCAGATGCGTATTTTTGGCTCTTTGCAGACACAAACACAGCACTTGTAAAAAATCCACCTATCACACCTTTAGGTGCTGAAGAGTGCGAGTCCAGAGTTGAAATTGAAATGACCGTGGACGGGAAAGTATGTACCATTGCTAAAAGTCAGAAATTCAAAACAAAGACAGATGATTCAGGAAAAACAACAAGTTCAGTATCAAATACTTATGAAATCAATTCAGTTGAAAAATCTTATAAGGCATTTGTTGCTGACTTAGAAGAGCGTGGAATTGATATAGAAAACTTCCTGATATTCAGTAATCAGAATGCTTTCACATCTGACTACTCAAAACAAGGTAGAGAAAAAATGAGAAGCGTTCTCTTCAAAATGTGCGAAGGTGTCACAGATTCAGATGTGGCTGCTGACATCAGCAATATAGAAGAACTCAAAATCCTCCTGGAAACATATAAGTTGGATGAAATCGAACAGATGAACAAGGCAACAGTAAAGAAGATTGTCGAGGAAATGGGTAAGGATAATTCCATAGTTAATGCAAGGATTGATGAACTCATATCTCAGAAATCCACTTTAGATGCAAAGGTTTTGGAAGAACAGATAATCAACTATGAGTCTGAGATAGCAAGAATTGATGAAGCGTTAGAAAACATTTCTGGTGGAAGGTCTGACATTCAGGAAAAAATATCTGAACTTAAAACCAAGAAGAATGACATTAGTTATAAGGCCAATGAAAAGCTGAATGAATCAAAGGCTGACTTAGATAAACAGATCCATGAGTTGTCACGAACACTTGATGAAAACAACTATCAGTTGGAACAGATTGATTCTAATATTCAGAGAACCGAAACAGCTATAGCAGAGAAAAAGGCAGACATAGAAAAGCAGAGGACACTATTCAAGACTGAACAGGATGCGGTTATTGATGAAAGCGAACTGTCATGTCCTGTTTGTCACAGAGAATATGAAGCTAAAAAACTGAATGAGATTAAGGCTGAGTTTGAGAAGAACAAGACTCAAAGACTTAAGGTCATAAAAGAGTCAGGGGATGCTTTAAAAACCGGAATAAAGGAAAAGGAATCCGAATTAAAGACTCTTAAGGAAAAGAGAAAAACTCTCTCAGGAGTTATCGGAAAAACTCAGAAACTCAAAGACGAAAAGTTGTCGGAATTAGAGAAACTTCCTACAACTGTAAATCTCGAAGATAACAAAGAATGGATAAAAATCAATGCCGAGTTGGAAGAGTTAGAAAAAAAATTATCAGAATCTGATTCAGAACATGAGAAGAAACTTAAGTCTCAGAAGAATGTGAACAGACAGATGCTTAACCAAGTGATAGCTGAGTTAGGAACACTTGAAAAAAACAAGGATATCGATAAAAGAGTAGAAGAATTAAGGCAACTTAGAAAAGATTCGGAAGTTAAGCGTGCAAACGCTGAAAAGATACTTAACCAGGTAGAAACATTCAAAAAGGCTAAGAATAACAAGCTGTCCGAAAGAATCAATAGCCACTTTAAGGTTGCACAGTTCAGACTGTTCAAAACACTAAAGAATGGCTCAGTAGAAGATGCTTGTGATGTGATTGTTGATGGTAAGGAAATCAATAGTCAGGCTAACCAAAGTTTACAGGTGCTGGCAAAGTTAGACATTATCAGAGGTTTATCCGATTACTTTGAAACATGGTTGCCGGTATTCGCTGATGATTATGCACTCATAACAAGTGGGACAGACAATAGAGTAGTTATGAAGAATCAGTTAATAAAACTGATCGCAACCGAAGGTGTCAAAGAATTAGAAGTGAAAGGAGAATAGTTATGGCTACAAAAAAGAATGAAGTGGCTACAAAAGATACATTTAGTGGTCAGCTGTCAACTGCACTTGCAGAGGTCAAAGATGCTCTTCCAAAAGACCTGAATGTTGCAAGGTTTGTAAACAATGCGGTTGCTGTTTTAAATGAGAATACACAGTTACAGGATTTTGCAAAGTCATATGGCAATTCACAGATTAAAGCTGGTCTTGTCAAGGGTGCTTATTTAGGACTCGACTTTATGAATAAAGAAGCATATTTGGTTCCATATGGTAAGCAGCTTAACTTTATGAAGTCTTACACCGGAGCCGTGAAACTCTGCAAAAAGTATTCAATCAGACCCTTAAAGGATATATATGCGAAGTTGGTTCGTGAAGGTGATGATTACCAAATAGAAATTATCAATAACGAACCCAAAATCTCATTTAAGCCGAAGCCTTTTAATAATGGCAAGATACAGGGAGCCTTCGCTGTTGCTTGTTTTACCGATGGCGGCATTCAGTATGAGGAAATGTCTCTTGCAGAACTTGAAAAGGTCCGGAGTTGTTCAAAAATGAAGTCCGGAGTTGTATGGAATCAATGGACAGATCAGATGTACCTTAAGTCAGTTTTACACAGACTTTGTAAACGAATCGAGATTGATTTCGATAATGCTGAACAGATGCAGTATTTCAATGAGGAAATGCAGATTGAAACTGATCCAAAGGCACAGGCAAAAGCAGATGTTGAGCAGAATGCAAATCAGCAGAACCTTGACGATGAAGTTGTAGTCGAAGTCAGTCCTGAAGAAATTGAAGGGCAAATGAGCATGGAGTTTGGAGAATAGGTATGGAAGGTCAGATAAGTCTTTTTGAAGAAGAACTTGACACGAATAGTCAGATAGTGAAACCTCCGACAAGACAAGACAAGACAAGACAAGACAAGACGGTAATTCTGTCTTGGAACAGAAGATAGAAGATAGCAAGAATGTCCTAAAGCTGGCAAGTGAAATAAGTCTGGAATACTACCACAAGCCTTTGATACTGACATATAGCGGTGGTAAGGATAGTGATGTACTTTTGCAACTTGCAATCGAATGTCTGAAACCTACGGATTTTGAAGTGTTGAACAGCCACACGACAGTAGATGCTCCTGAGACGGTTTACTACATTCGTGATCGTTTCAAGGAATTGGAGAAGATAGGAATTAAAACAACGATTCAGTATCCGCATTATAAGGACGGAAGATTTAAGTCCATGTGGACGCTGATAGTTGATAAGCAAATACCACCTACAAGGCTTGCGAGATATTGCTGCAAGGAACTTAAGGAAACATCTACACCAAACCGATTCATAGCTGTTGGGGTAAGAGAAGCCGAGAGTGTAGGTAGGCGTGGGAGAGAGGTTTTCGCGACCCGTGGGTCGCGAAAGGACACAGCATACTACTACTACTACTACCATGTCAAGGAAGTTTTTGAGGATGATAAGGAACGCAGAAAAGCAGACAATGTCGATGCTAACGAAGTTGGTGTTTATGATTGCTCATTCATAGCGAAAGCGAAGAAGAACAAAGACCTTATCTGTAATCCTATCTACAAGTGGACTGACTCTGAAGTATGGCAATTCATAGAAAATAGGAAGATGCCACACAACCCACTATATGACAAAGGTTTCTGCCGAGTAGGTTGCATAGGCTGTCCGTTGTCAGGCGACCAAGTCAATGAATTAGAAATGTACCCGAAGTACAAACAGAACTACATCAATGCTTTTCAGAGAATGGTTAATAAACGAAATGAATTAGGCAAACGAAACACATCTGAAAAAGACAGGGCTATAAATTGGAAGGACGGAGAAGCCGTTTACAAGTGGTGGATTCAGGATGACTCAATTCCAGGGCAGATGGATATATATGAATTTTTGGATAAAGAGGATGAATAGATGGAAAATCAGATGTCGATATTTGATTATTCCTTTGAAGATACAACACCAAAGGAACTGTCAAATTACAAGATAAAGAATAAGGTTAGGCTAATCGAGTTATTTGCCGGTGTGGGTAGTCAAGCAATGGCAATAAAAAGGTTAGGAGTGCCATTTGAACATTATAGATGTGTGGAGTTCGACAAATACCCGGTTGCAAGCTATAACGCGATTCATGGTACAGATTTCCCACCGATGGATATTACGAAAATTCATGGAGAGAATTTAGGCATAGTAGATGTTGAAACCTTTACTTACTTACTTACTCGTTTCCTTGTCAGGATTTATCAGTTGCCGGTAAAGGCAGAGGAATGACCAAGGGAAGTGGTACAAGGTCAGGTCTGTTATGGGAAGTAGAAAGACTGTTGAATGAGGTAGAGAATTTACCACAAGTGCTTTTAATGGAAAATGTACCACAGGTACATGGAAAGAAGAATATAGATGATTTTCAAGATTGGATCGCTTTTCTTGAAAACAAAGGCTATACGAACTTTTGGCAAGACCTTAATGCTAAAGATTACGGAGTTGCACAAAACCGAAACAGAACATTTATGGTTTCAATATTAGGTCAAGCAAAATATACATTTCCAGAACCTATAGAGCTGAATAAGGTGATGAAAGATTATCTGGAAGATAAAGTTGACGAGAAATACTATGTCAATTCTCCAAAGGCACTTGAACTAATTGAGAGATTAAAAGAAGAAGGAATCGACTTAAAAAACTGATGAACCCTCCTGATTTGAGGGGGGGGAGATACCAAACAACAGTTGATTTTACCCTGTTCAGACCACAGGAAATACAAGTTGCAAATTGTGTGTCAGCGAGAACAGACAGAGGAATATCAACCCGGCGGAAAGAAGGTAGCTGCATATATGAATTATCACGAAGTACGACAGATAGTTGATGTAGCAAAAACCATAATGGCATGGGATTATAAAGGATTTTCAAGTGGTTTTGACAGCACTAATGGAGTTATCGAATGGACATAAAGTTTTTAGGCAATTACAGGAATCAGAACCAAGGCTTTTGTGGTTCTGTATATGGTCGGGGGGTGTTGCCCTGGACTCCGAGCAAGGGACTATAAAGAGCCGGTATTGAAACTTGAGGTTAAAGATGAACAGAGAGAATCAAATCGAAATGATAAAGAAATACGGCAACAAGAATAGCTGTTATATCCCATTTGAGGGGGGTGTTGTTATCCCTTACATACGGCAGATTTTGTCCGGATTGGTTTTCTAAAAATTGCACCAACTTTATCATCAAGAGATTATAAGGATCCAAAATGCGTGATAGTAAAGAAATAATAAATTACGGATATATCGGAGTGGGGGGGGCAGAAAGGCTATGTTTACGGAATAAACGGAATCTGCAATACACTTCCAGCGACACAATACAAAGACCCAACAAAAATACTCTTATCTGTATTGGGAACGTCAACAAAGGTGGCAAAGGACAGTTCGGATATACATATTACGAACAAGGACTTGCCCCAACGATTGCAGCCGGAACACATGGATATTGTATAGGACATATTTTAATAGAAGAAAATGAAACCGATTCAATTAGGATTTATGGACAACGGAACAGGGAAACACCAAAGTAACACAGTTTGGAGCGTGGGGGGGGTATGCCCTTGCATATCAACTTTGGGTTCAGGAAAGACTTGTGGTGGAACACAACAGATAAAGGTACTTGTAAATGGAAGTAAAAGTAATAGCACAAATGGACAATACGATAGACAACACATTTGAAAGTGCGAATAGGATTTACGACATTGATGGTATAGCACCAACATTGCCTACAGGATGTGGGGGGGTCATACACCAAAGATATTAGAAATAAGAAGAATCGGTATAATTGCTTGTTTTGCCATGGGTGGCTCAGAAAATTTTGGACTTAAACCGAATAGGGGGGGGTACTGCAAAACCCTTAAAGCAAGTACACATGACATAGCGATTTTGGAGAGAGTATGGAAATCAGAAGAATCATAGTGGCAATGAGAGGTAGAAATCCTGAGAACCCAAGTGATCGTAGGGGGGGTATATATCTGGAACAAAGATTAGAACCCAACAAAGATGGTATTAGCAACTGCATAACGAGTGTCAGCAAAGACAATATGGTTTTGGAAATCTATGGAGACAGTAAAGATAAAACAAGCAACTAAACAAGGATATGCCTTGTGTGAGGTAGGGGGGGTGGCTGATTTTAGTTATCCAGACAGCACGACAAGGCGAGGTAGAGTACAGAACAATGGGCAGATTACACCTACATTAACAGCAGAAGGGAGTGAGATTTGCAAAGTGGAATCAGAATACAGAATAAGAAAACTTACACCAAGAGAATGTTGGAGATTAATGGACTTTAGAGATGAAGATTTTAACAAAGCAGCAGAAGTTAATTCCAACACACAGCTTTATAAACAAGCCGGAAACAGTATTGTTTGCAATGTGCTTGTAGCAATTTTAGGACAGCTATTTGAGGACAAGGAAGATGTTTACAAGCAAATCACAGACAAGGAGAAACCGTATGACTAATGCAGAGAAGTTTGAAGAAGTGTTTGGCATAAAACCTGATGTTGAATCGATGGTAATTATATGTCCTATACGTGAGGTGTTTAAGCGTGGATGTAAATACTATGAAGATAGCGGTTGCCATTGTGAAAAGTGGTGGCGTGAGAAGTATAAGGAGAAACTATATGAGAATCAGAGGAATTAAGTTTATCTGCGATAGATGTGGTGCAGAAGAGTTTTGCGAATTGGATTCAGATGGTGAGTTCAAATACGGATGCTCTTTTCACAGTTTTAAAGTCGGAGGCCAAGCGGTCTTAGGAAGA
>JAZSDZ010000156.1:0-16127 GCA_045531435.1 Candidatus Fimenecus sp. | reverse complement strand
AGGCACCTTTTACCAATATTACTTTGGACTGGACCGTTCCTCACGACTTGGCAGAACTTCCTGCATTGGTTGGCGGTAAGGAAATGGATTTCTGTTACAAAGATTGTAAAAAAGAAATGGATATGGTAAACAAAGCATTCCTTGAAATTATGATTGAGGGTGATGCAAATGGACGTGGATTCCAATATCCAATTCCAACATACTCAATCACTCGTGACTTTGACTGGTCAGAAACAGAGAACAATAAACTTCTCTTTGAAATGACTGCAAAATATGGTACACCATATTTCTCAAACTACATCAACAGTGATATGGAACCTTCAGATGTTCGTTCAATGTGTTGTCGTCTTCGTCTTGACCTCCGTGAACTCCGTAAGAAGTCAGGTGGCTTCTTCGGTAGTGGTGAATCAACAGGTTCAGTTGGTGTTGTTACAATTAACTTACCAAGAATTGCTCACCTTGCAAAGGATGAGGCTGATTTCTATGCTCGTCTTGACAAGATGATGGATATTTCTGCTCGTTCACTTAAGGTTAAGCGTGACGTTATCACAAAACTTCTTGATGCAGGTCTTTATCCATATACAAAGAGATACTTGGGTACATTCAACAACCACTTCTCAACAATCGGTCTTGTTGGTATGAACGAAGTTGGTCTTAATGCAAAGTGGCTTCAGGCTGATATGACAACTGAAAAGACACAGAAGTTTGCAAAAGAAGTTCTTAATCACATGAGAGAAAGACTTTCTGATTATCAGGTTGAGTACGGTGACCTTTACAACCTTGAAGCAACTCCTGCTGAATCAACAGCATTCCGTCTTGCAAAGCATGACCTTAAGTATTATCCTGACATTATTACAGCAGGTCGTGGCGAGGGTGAAACACCTTATTATACAAACAGTTCACATCTTCCTGTTGGTTATACACAGGATATCTTCACAGCACTTGATATGCAGGATGAACTTCATACTCTTTATACATCAGGTACTGTATTCCATGCATTCCTTGGTGAGAAACTTCCTGACTGGCAGTCATGTGCAAATCTTGTAAAAAAGATTGCATCAAACTACAGACTTCCTTACTACTCAATTTCTCCTACATACTCAGTATGTAAGACTCACGGTTATATTGCAGGTGAAGCATTTACTTGCCCACATTGTGGTGAAGAAGCAGAAGTTTACTCAAGAATTACAGGTTACTATCGTCCTGTTAAGAACTGGAACGACGGTAAGGCACAGGAATATAAGGACAGAAAGGTTTATGACATTACAAAGTCAACTTTCAAAAACAAGGAAGTAGCAAAAGAAACTTGTGATTGTGTAGATGCAGAATATACAGTTGTGGAAGCTGAAGATAGCACATACCTTTTCACAACTGCAACTTGTCCTAACTGCAAGATCGCTTGTTCATTACTTGACAAAGCAGGTGTAGCTTATGAAAAGCTTCTTGCAAATGAACACGTTGAAATGGTTAATGAACTCGGCATCAAGCAGGCACCAACTCTTGTAGTTATCGAAAACGGTGTTGTTTCAAAGTACACAGGTGTTTCTGATATTAAGAAATTCTTAAATGCTTAATTAAAATTAAGGGATTATAAATATGTATGATATTATAATAATCGGCGGTGGTCCTGCGGGGCTTACCGCCGCCCTGTATGCTCGCAGGGCAAATAAAACAGTTCTCGTTATCGAGAAAGCAAGCTTTGGCGGACAAATCACTTATTCACCAAAGGTTGAGAACATTCCGGGATTTCAGGAAGTAACAGGCAATGAATTTGCTGAAAAACTTGTTGAACAGGTGCTTAATCAGGATGCAGAGGTAGAATGTGCAGAGGTGCTCAGCATTCGTGATGGTGATATAAAAACTGTCGTTACTGATTCAGGCGAATTTGAGGGAAAATCTGTCATTATTGCAACAGGAGCAAAGCACAGACTTTTAGGACTTCCTAACGAAGAGAATCTTATCGGTGAGGGAATTTCATTCTGTGCAGTTTGTGATGGTGCTTTTTACGAAGGCAAAACAGTTGCAGTAATCGGTGGTGGCAATTCAGCACTACAGGAGGCAATTCTCCTTTCTGACCTTGCTAAAAAGGTTTATGTAATTCAGAATCTCGATTTCTTTACAGGTGAACAAAAGCTTGTGGAAAAACTTGAGAGTAAAGATAATATTGAGATTATTCTCGGCACAGTAGTTGAAAAACTCATTGGTGAAAATGAACTCGAGGGAATCACAATCAAAAATGTTGCAACAGAAAGCACGACAGATTTGACTCTTGACGGTATGTTTGTTGCAATCGGACTTGTGCCACAGAATGATGCGTTCAAAGAAATTATAAATCTTGATGGGCGTGGATATGTGAAAGCAAATGAAAATTGTCTTACAAATGCAAAGGGAGTTTTTGTAGCAGGTGACTGTCGCACAAAGAATATCCGTCAGGTAATTACTGCAGCAGGTGATGGTGCAGTAGCAGCTCTTGCAGCGTGTGATTATGTGGATTCGATTTAATGATACATTCCTATGGGGAAGAGGTCGGCAGAAATGTCGGCCTTTTTTCTTTTGTTGATATAATAACACAAGGCAAGGGGATGCAAAAAGCGCAGACCGTATAAAACTTTATATGACAAGGGGTTCTTCAGGTGAATTAGCCTGTAAGAACCCCTTGCAATTTGTATATTTGGTTTTGAGCTACTTCCACCAATTTTCTGTGTTGCACTCATCCGGCAATTCATTGAGCCATCCTACTGAATATGCAGTATAGCTTCCGATGTTGACATCATTTATATCTGTGGAATTTTTCAGCATTATGTCGTCAGGGTAAAGAACTTCAGCAAGTTTTTTTCTTTCAGGATACTTGCCGTATGGGTCATAAAAATCTTCTGCCCCGAAAAGATGTAAAATCTCGTGAGCGATAGTTGATTCGCAGGTTGTATCAGTATAAACAATTGACGGAGAAAAGAATACGCAAAACTCTTGTTGCCTTTCGATGGATGATGGCGCGTGTATATGCTTGAATGAACGGCCTTCTTTGTTGACAGCAATAAGATAAGCAACTTGTTTGACACTCAACTCTTTTTTTAAAGAATTATTCATTTGCTTTGCATCTTCATAACCCAAAGACTCAGCAACCTGCATGAGAATGTCATTCTGAACACCATTTTCCACAACATTTGATTCAAGTATGCCTTCATATGTTGCAGTTGTGTCGCAAATCTCATAGTGGGTTTCCAATGTAACACCATAAGCTGATGCTTGTTCTGATAAATATTTTATTGACGTAATAAATTTGTTGTTTTCAAAAATTCCCTTGTCATTTTTAGTCCATTGGCTTTCCTTATCGTTAAGATATATTATGTAATAACATAAATCTTCTTTCATATTTAAGCAAGTGCCGATATTATAGGATTTCCTTGTATCATCAACGGGATTGAGATACTCTCTCTGTTTCTCGTAAAACCAGGGCCTGAAATCAATATGACAAAGAATGAGAAAAATAACAAGAGCGATAATAAGTATTTTTTTAGTGCGTTTCATTTGGTCTTTCCTTTAATTTTTATAGAATTTATTATAGATTAAAAAGGTAAGATTTTCAACAATAAAAAATTTTTACCAAAAAGTTGAAACAAAAACATAATTTTGATACTCTTATATTATGAAAGGGAAAACGGTGACCGAAAAAAGACGGGAGGCAAAGGAATGAGCAAAGAATTAAACAATATTGTTTTACTTGCAAAGTCAGGTGACAAGGATGCATATGGTCAGTTGTATGAAAAATATGCTCTTGATATGTATCGTTTTGCACTTGCCATCTGTAAAAATTCATATGACGCACAGGACGCCGTGCAGGAGACTGCTGTGTCGGTCTTTAAAAGTATGCACTCCCTTAAAAATCCCGATAAATTCAAATCATACCTCTTTTCTTCCCTTTCAAATACCTGTAAAAAGGTCCTTTTAAAAAATAATTACATAGTTGAGTTTGAGGATACAGGATATACGGACAGTGAAATTGAATTTTCAGTGCCTGTCCGTGAGGCTCTGGATAAACTCAATGATGAATCAAGAGAAATTGTTCTTTTGTCCGTAGTTGGTGGCTTTAAATCACACGAAATCGGCAAAATAATGGATTTGCCATCGGCAACGGTCAGAACAAAACTTAAACGAGCATTAGGAAAACTTAGAAAGGAGTTAGAATGATGAGCAAAAAAATAGATGATTTTCTCAATGAAAAAATGCAGGTTAAATTACCTGGAAATTTAAGCAAGGAAAATATTTTAGCAAATATTGAAAACTCAAAAGCAGAAGTCGTAGAACTACCGAAGAAAAGGAATCTTGCAAAAAAACTTGTACCGATAGTTGCATCTTTGTTACTTGTTGTCGGTCTTGTGGGTACTTATTTCAGTCTTGGACTTGGTGATAAAAATGTTCCTCCTGTAAATAACGGGAATGAAAATGTAGCAGTTATTCAGAATGAGTCTTACGATAAAATTTACTCAAAATTTGATACGCTCCACAAAGAAGCGAAAAAGGATAATATCTATAACGGATTTTCTGACATTTTCTATAGTGA
Source organism: Candidatus Fimenecus sp. (assembly GCA_045531435.1). Classification (GTDB taxonomy): domain Bacteria; phylum Bacillota; class Clostridia; order Oscillospirales; family Acutalibacteraceae; genus Fimenecus. The sequence goes on along the minus strand of JAZSDZ010000156.1, from coordinate 11,566 downwards.
TGACGAAGAAGCCATAGAAGATGGTGCTGTAAATTCGGGCAGTGCTGCAGCAGGGGATACTGCACCTGAATCTGCAGTTGGAAGTGTAAACAGTTCAATAGCCGGAAATGTGTCTGTAGATGCTACTGCAGACGACATCGCATCAGCAAATAAAGATTACGGCACAACCAACACTCAGGAAAAAGATGTTGACGAAGGTGACATCATAAAAACTGATGGAAATTATCTTTATATAGCAAACGCTGATAACAAATCAGTCTCTATTGTTGATGTGACAGGCAAGAAGATGATTGAGACATCACAGATTGATATTAAAGACAATGAATTTGTAAAAGAAATCTATATCAATACTGATAAGCTCGTTGTAGTCGGAACAGTGCAAGATAATAATGCCTCAACAAAATATGGTCGATATGTAGTTGGTGATTGTATTGCATTTGTTGATGGTGCTACATTTGTGAAGACTTATAATATTTCTGACCGAAAGGCTCCAAAGCTTATTGATGAATATTCACAGGAAGGCAGTTACAACAATTCCCGTATGATTGGAACAAAGCTTTATGCCATCAGCACATATTATGTTGATGTTTATAATGACGACTATCGTGATAATTGTATTCCTGAAATTACAACAAACGGTACTTGTCAAAAGATTCCGGCAGGTTGCATTTCTGTAATCGAGGAAAGTGAAGCTCCAACATACGCCGTTATTACAACTCTTGATTTAAGCAAGAATGATGACCCTGAAAGCACAGCAATACTCGGCGATTGTGGAAACATTTACGCATCATCAAAAGGACTTTTCCTTTGCGAAAACATATATGAAAAATCGGGAGAAACAACAAAAATCTATCGTTTTGAATATACTGATACAGGTGTTGAATTCAAGTGTGCAGGTATTGTGGACGGATATCTCAACAACCAGTTTTCTATGAGCTATGACGGTGAATATTTCCGTGTTGCCACAACTGCAAACAAGACAGGGATTGAAGGCGATATGGTTTCAATGTCTGTTGCTAACAGAGTGAATAACCTTTATATTCTTAACAACGATATGCAGATTGTTGGTAAAGTTGAGGATATGGCAAAGGGTGAACTCATTAAATCAGTCCGTTTCGTAGGCAACATGGCTTATGTTGTAACATTCAGACAGACTGACCCATTGTTTGTAATTGATTTGAGTAATCCTGAAAATCCCACTGTAAAAGGTGAACTCAAGATACCTGGATTCTCTGAATATCTTCATCCAATCACAGAAAACCTTCTTGTAGGTGTTGGTCGTGATGGTACTATGACAGGAACAAACGGTGACTGTAAGGTTTCACTTTTTGATGTGTCAAATCCATATGAGCCGAAAGAAAGTTCAATCCTTAAGGTGTCAGGCGGAGCATATTGTCATACACCTGTTTCACATAATCATAAAGCATATATACCACTCTCCGAAAATGAATTTGCGGTTCCATTCTCAATTGACTACTATGTAAACAATGGTGGAATAGAGTCAAGTGGTGATTATTATATCCGATACAATTTGACAGAAAACAGACTTTGTGAGATTGCCCGTTACAGAATAGGTGACAGCAAATCATCAGTTATGGGTGCAACTTATGTGGAAAATACATTCTATGTTGTATTCAATAACTATTACGCTAATGAAACATGTGTAAAAGCGTTTGACCTTACAACAAACAAAGAAATTGATGCTATCAGTACAGCATCGTGGAGAAATAACTGAAATGACAAAGAAAGTTAAGGAAATACTTGTGGGCATAGTGACGGGAATAGTAAGCTGGTTAGCATTAAGTTATATTTTCTTTCCGATAAAGCTTTCAGCACCTGCAGATGAATATTTTGTCGCAACAATTACACATTTAGCACCTCTTAAAACATTTATTACTATTTTGTTCGTTCTTGCATCAATGGTGATCGTGGACAAATTGTTAAAAAAGGGTAAATTGTAATATGTCTTTGTTGACAAAAAAATCCGTAAATGCTATACTGTCTTAAAGAATCCCAAGGGGAGTAGCTTTTTACGGTAGTCAACATTCGTCTTATAGGACTGGTTATCGTACCTGTATTTTCAGGAAGCAAGACCTTCGGCAGTAAAAAACTGTGGAAGGTCTTTTTGATATTGTATAAATTAATTGCGAAAGCAAAGAAATATAAAGAGGTGTTTTTATGAAGCATTATCTCCATGAAGTCGCTGATGTTTTTGCAGAGGTTAAGAGTAGCGAGGCTGGTCTTACAACTGCTGAGGCAGAAAAACGACTCCAGACAAACGGAAAAAACAAGTTGGCAGAAGCAAAGAAGGTTTCAATGTTTTCCCGATTCCTTGACCAACTTAAAGACCCGATGATTATCATTTTGCTTGTTGCAGCTGTAATTTCTGCTGTGACAGAAATGATCGAGCACGGTGGATTTGTAACTCCGACTGACTCAATTATCATCCTTATTGTTGTTCTTATCAATGCTGTTTTAGGTGTTGTACAGGAAAGCAAGGCTGAAAAAGCGGTTGAAGCATTGCAGAAAATGTCTGCCGCAACAACAAAAACTCTCCGTGATGGTCAGATTGTGACTGTTAAGAGTGAAGATTTAGTTGTTGGTGATGTTATTCTCCTTGATGCTGGTGATGCAATCCCTGCTGACTGCCGTATCTTTGAGTGTGCAAGTATGAAAATTGAGGAAGCAGCACTTACTGGTGAATCCGTTCCTGTTACAAAACTTGTAAATGCACTTATGGGCAAAAAGGATAACGACGAAGTAGCTCTCGGTGACCGTAAAAATATGGCATATATGGGCTCAACTCTTGTTTATGGTCGTGGTAAAGCAGTTGTTGTAGCAACAGGCATGGATACTGAAATGGGTAAAATCGCAAATGCTATTACCCTTGCTGAGGAAGGCAAAACTCCTCTTGAAATAAAACTTGAACAGCTTTCAAAGGTTCTTACAAAGCTTGTTATCGGCGTTTGCGTTGTTATTTTCGCATACAACATACTTACACAGTATATTCTTCCTGATGTAAAGCCTGAATTTTTCCACGTCGCACTTGATTCATTCATCACTGCTATTGCATTGGCTGTTGCTGCAATTCCGGAGGGACTTGTTGGAGTTATGACAATCGTTCTTTCTATCGGTGTTACAAATATGTCAAAGAAAAACGCTATTATACGTAAGATGACTGCCGTTGAAACACTTGGTTGTACACAGATTATCTGTTCTGATAAGACAGGTACACTTACACAGAATGTAATGACAGTTGTTGATCATTATGCTCCTAATGAACAGCAGTTGGCAACAGCAATGGCTCTTTGTACTAATGCTGATGTAGCAGAAGACGGCAAGAGCACAGGAGAGCCTGACGAAGTTGCTCTTATTAACTATGCTAAATCTCTTGATCTTCCAAAGTCAAAGTTGGTTGAAGCATATCCTCGAATCGGTGAAGTTCCTTTCGACTCAGGCAGAAAGATGATGTCAACTGTTCATAACAGTGCAAGAGGTGTTGTTCAGTTTACAAAGGGTGCTCCTGACGAAATCCTTAAGAAGTGTAGCCATATTGATATTAACGGTGAAGTTTACGAAATGAACGACGAATACCGTGCAAAGATTATGGAAGAAAACACAAGAATGGGTAATAAAGCTCTTCGTGTGTTCGCAGTTGCATATAAAAACTATGACAATGCACCGGCTACATTTGATTCAGAATCACTTGAATATGATATGATATTTATCGGTCTTACAGGTATGATTGACCCTGTTCGTCCTGAAGTTAAGGATGCTATCGTTGAATGTCGTACAGCAGGTATCAAACCTATTATGATTACAGGTGACCATATTAATACAGCAAAAGCAATTGCTCGTGAACTTGGTATTCTCACAGACGATAGTCAGGCTATGATGGGTGCTGATATTGATAAGTATTCAGATGAAGAATTTGAAAAAATCGTTGAAAATATCTGCGTTTATGCTCGTGTTCAACCTGAACATAAGACAAGAATCGTTAACGCTTGGAGAAACAAGGGGTATGTTACTGCTATGACAGGTGACGGTGTTAACGACGCTCCTTCAATCAAGAGTGCTGACATCGGTGTTGGTATGGGTAACACAGGTACAGACGTTACAAAGAATGTTGCGGATATGGTTCTTGCTGATGACAACTTTGCAACAATCGTTTCAGCGGTTGGCGAAGGTAGAAGAATTTATGACAATATCCGTAAGGCTATTCAGTTCCTTCTCGGCTCAAACCTTTCTGAGGTTGTTTCAATTTTCTTTGCAACAATTATGAATTTCACAATTCTCCGTGCTCCTCATCTTCTCTTTATTAATCTTGTTACAGATTGCTTCCCTGCGTTGGCATTAGGTCTTGAACAGCCTGAAGAAAACATTATGAGAAGAAAACCAAGAAGCAAGAATGACGGTATTTTCGCAGGTGGTCTTGGTGTTGACTGTTTCTATCAGGGTGTTATCGTATCAATCCTTACTGTAATCGCATTCTATATCGGTGAATATATTGAAACAGGTCACCTTGTTTTCAGAAACATCGCTGAAAGTGAAGATGGTATGACAATGGCATTTTTCACAATGGCAATGTGCGAAGTATTCCATTCATTCAATATGCGTTCACAACGTGGTTCAGCAGTTGCAATGCTCTTTAAGGGACACCACAACGTGGCCCTCTATGGCGCTATGATTGGTTCATTCCTTCTTACAACAGCAGTTGTTGAAATTCCTTTCCTTGCAGATATGTTTGAATTCACACAGCTTTCAGCTCTTGAATATGGCATTTCTCTCGGTCTTGCATTCTTGATTATTCCTATCGTTGAAATTATTAAGGCAATTCAAAGAGCCTTTGACAAGAAAAAGGCGTAAAACTCTATAAAATAAATTGAGCAGGTGCAAAACCTGCTCTTTTTGTTGTATAAATTATAATTTATAGTAATAACTAATTTGATATGTCATTCTGAGTAAAGCGAAGAATTCCTAACCAAACTATATGTCAAAAACAGAGATTCTTCGTCGCAAAGTTCCTCAGAATGACTTTCTATTTACGGTTGCAACGTAGTTCCAACATTTTGCACTTTGCATTTATCTCTATAAACTCTAATTTGCTGTTTTTCGTTTGAAAGAAATCACCTAAAAGAAAAAGAGCCACCAATTATGATGACTCCTTAACTGATTGTTTTTACTTTCTAATTTTTTAACATACTCTTTGAGAGCGATATTTATGAATTGAGAAAGTGAACGGTCATCCATCTCCGCCAATTCTCTTGCTTTTTCAAGTGTATCACCGTCAACAGAATGCTGATTTTTCTTTTAATGGTTTCATTGGCTTTGCTTTCATAGTATCAACTCCTTACGGGAGATATTATAAGCAAAAATATTAACAAATACTCAAAAGAAAGATAAAAGTATATCAAGTAAGATTTTATATGGGATTGTGTTATGAAAGATTTTACAGAAGAATACATATTGCTACTTTTAGACAAGCATCGTGACTTCTTTATTGAAAATCTGGAGAAAAGTATTTGCCTTGAGTGTTGCAATACAGCGAGAAAGCTTGAATTAACCACGAATGGTGTAGAGTTTAGAGAAGACACCTGCAAAATGTGTGGCAAAATCAAATCTTGTATAAAGTTTTAAAAAGAAAACGAGTTTCCGTGAAGAAACTCGTTTCTTTTTAAAAGGAGAATGAAAATGAAAGGGGATTAAACGATAAGCATTGGTATTTCCGGGTTTTGCTTACGTCAACCACCGTAAAGAATATATTACTTAAATGTGTAATAAAAATGGATAGAAAATTAAAAAATTGTGAATTTCTCTTTTGTAAGAATTTTGTAATAATTATTAAAGAATTGTAACAAATGTTGAAATACACCTGTTTTCACAATATAATTATATTGGTATAATGCAAGAGGTATATTCTTATGGAAAAGATTTTTAAAACAGAACAATCTTTAAAAAGAATAAAGAAAATCAGAGCTTTCCTTTTAAGTGATAAATGGATGGCTATCTTGTTTTGTCTTGCAGGAATGTTTACATCTCTTGGTGCATTATATCCCGAAAAACAGGTTGAGGTTATCGGCACAATAGTTTTTGTTTATATTATCGGCTTTTCTATTTGTCTGAGTGATGATATTATGGCAGGGTTAGCACCTTTTTCCTTGACGGCGCTTGTTGCGATAAAATGTTATGATTCGTTCGATATTTTTATGGGATATTTTTGGTGGTTCGTGCCGATTGCAGGGCTACTGCTGTTTCATCTGATTGCATATCGAAAAAAGCTCAACACAAAAGGTACACAGTTCAAACCGATGTTATTTGTATCAATAGCAATTTTACTTGGTGGGTTTGGGTTTATTTCAACAGAGGAGTATTTTGCACTGACATCCCTTTATCATATGTTTGGTTTAGGTTTTGCAATGCTTTTCGTCTATGCGTATTTTTATGCTCATATTGATGCAAAAAGAGATTATTCTCTTATTGACCATGTGACTAAGGTGATGGTGCTTACTGGATGCTTCGCATCATTTATGATAATTTCATACTATATTATCAATATAAATGATGTTATTGATCGTAGCGGACTTCTCTATATGCAGTGGCGAAATAATGCATCAACAATTCTTATGATAACAATTCCATTTGCATTTTTTATGGCAAATAAAAAGGCATACGCAACTGTGCTCGGCTTCATCTTCTATTTTGCCTTGTTGCTTACAGGTTCTCGTGGCGGAATGGTTTTCGGCTCGGTTGAGATTGTTATGTGCATTGTTATGTATATGCTTTATGACAAACGAAGAAGATTGGCATACATTATTATTTGTGCGTGTATTCTTTTTGGATTCTTGGCATTTGCACCACAGATTACGGAATTTTTAGGCTACACCCTTGACCGATTGTTTACAGCAGTCAATGAATTTCTTATGGGTGAGTCAACTGAAATTCGTGCAGCACATTATGCGCGTGGGATCAATGATTTCCTGAGCCACCCGATTTTCGGCACAGGTCTTGGATATATGGGTAACAGAGACGTTCACGCATCTGTTGAATTTGCGTTGTGCTTCTATCATTGTGCACCGATTCAGGTTTGTGCAAGCTTTGGTATAGTAGGAATTATAACCTTTGGTTATCAGTTTATAAAGAGAAATATGCTCATATGGCGAAAGGCAACTCTTTTTAACATGACAATTTTCTTGTCCTATATAAGTCTTGAAATGATGTCACTTGTAAATCCCGGCGTTTTCTGTCCGATTCCATATCTTTTATATGTCACATTGTTTATGGTGCTTGTGGAAAAATGCGACGGAGAATTTCAGGAAAAAATCATTGTAAGAAAGAAAAAACGAATAAACGAAGAAAAGGCTTGACAAACAAGCCTTTTTTTGATAAACTTTGTATTTGCTATGAGTTAAATTTACTAATTCATAATCCTTTCTCCCGAGGAGAGTTCGGGGGACAAAGTCCATAAGGAGGTGTAATAAGAATGTCAAAGTATGAGACTATTATGGTTTACTCACTTGCAAAGGGTGAGGAAGCTGCAAAAGAGCTTATGGAAAAATTCAAGGCTCTTATGGAATCAAACGGCACTCTTGAAAGCGTTGATGAGTGGGGTAAGAGAAGACTTGCTTACCTTATCAATGACGAGGCTGAAGGTTACTATGTTCTCTTTAACTATGAAGCAGAAGCAAGTTTCCCAGCAGAGCTTGACCGTATTGCGAAAATCACTGACGGTGTTCTTCGCACATTGATTGTTAAGAAGTAATCGGAGGATAATTTTATGTTAAACAGCGTAATTATTATGGGCAGACTTACTGCAGACCCCGAGCTTCGTACAACTACTAACGGATTATCCGTTACTACATTCACGGTTGCCGTTGATCGTAACTACAAGAGTGGTGACGAAAGACAGACAGACTTTATCAGTGTTGTTGCATGGCGTGGCACAGCAGATTTTGTTACAAGATTTTTCAAAAAGGGACAAATGATTGCTGTTCAGGGTTCACTTCAGGTTCGTAACTATGAAGATAAAAACGGAAATAAGCGCACAGCATACGATGTTGTTGCTGATAACGTATCTTTCTGTGGCAGCAAGAGTGAAAGTAGTAGCTTCGGTGCACCAAGAAAGGAATCAGCACCTGCTGTTTCTTATCAGAGTGCAGATGCAGGCAGCTTCTCAGTTTTACCCGATGACAACCAAGGATTCCCATTCGGTTCAGATGATGACGAGGGACTCCCATTCTAAATAGGAGGAAACTATAATGGCATACGATAAGAATGCAAGACCAAACAGAAAAGGTCGTAAAAAAGTTTGTGCATTTTGTGTAGAAAAAGTTGAAAAGATTGACTATAAAGATACAGCAAAGCTTCGTCGTTACACATCAGAAAGAGCAAAGATTCTTCCTCGCCGTGTAACAGGTACTTGTGCATATCACCAGAGAGAGCTTACAACAGCTATCAAAAGAGCTCGTCAGATTGCTCTCATGCCTTACACAAACGACTAATAAAACCAAAGCCGATGGATTTTTCCGTCGGCTTTTTGCATAAGAATAAAAGATGACCACAAACCGTAATTGGAATGTGGTCGTTTTTTATTATTCTATTTGTGCGCGTTGCAATTTGCACAATTTCCTATGCAACTGCCGAATTCTGCTTTTCCTTCAGGAGTATCACGATAATATTGTGTGTGAGTATCTCTGTGCTTTGTGGAATTCCAGATTTCTTCTGCAACAGGAGCCCAATCTTTTGCATACTCGTCACATTTGCTACAAAGCTCATCAGCAGTTTCCTGTCGTTGTAAATCAGATGACTTTGCGCCTGTCTGCTTGATAATCTCACGAAGACTTTCAGGATTTTCAAGCATTGGACAAGGACGAAGGTGATTGTCATTGAATGGCTGATTTTTGTAATATGTCATAAAGAGAGGTCGCTGCAATGCCTCCAAAAGTGTGTGAGTACGGATGTTTGAGTCAGAGAAATGGATGAAAACGCAAGGTTCGATATCACCTGCAGAATTTATATGGAAATAGTTTCGTCCACCTGCAATACAACCGCCAACATATTCACCGTCATTCTGGAAGTCCATAATGAAAATTGGTTTACCTGTTTTCCCATTACGCATTTTCTTGTTCCAGAAATAAAGCTCTTTTCTTTGCTCAGGAGTAGGAATAAGTTCCTTATCAGCACCGTGTCCAACAGGCATATAGTTGAAGTTGAGCATGTATTTTGCGCCCTTGTCAATAACGAAATCAACGAACTCTTCACTTGTAACGGTGTCGATATTTTTTCTTGTATAGCAAACCGAAACACCGAAAAGGCACTTGTTTTTCTTAAGCAAATCCATAGCTTTAAGAGTTGTCTGATATGCACCCTTACCACGACGCCAGTCGTTGGATTCCTCGTTACCTTCAAGACTCAATGCAAGGGAGATATTGCCGATACGATTCATTTCATCACAAAAAGTCTGGTCAACAAGAGTAGCATTTGTGAAAATAAGGAAAATGCATTCCTTGTTATTTTCGCAAATCTGAAGAACTTCTTTTTTCTTGATAAGAGGTTCGCCACCTGTGAGCCAATAAAAATGACATCCTAATTCCTTGCCCTGTGTTACAATATTTTGCATTTCTTCAAGAGAAAGGTTCTGTTTATGCCCGTATTCTGCAGCCCAGCAACCTTTACAGTTAAGATTACAAGCACTTGTAGGGTCGAAAAGAATATTAAAAGGGATGTTGCATTTGTATTTTTCACGATTAGCACGAACAGCCTTTGTGCCATAATACCCTGCATCAATACCGAAAGAAAGAAGCATCTGCTTAACAACATTTCTGTCAATGTCATTAAGAATACTCAAAGCAAACTGAGTCCATACATTGTCCTTGTCCTTAGCAACCTCCTGAAACTTTTTAAAATTCTCAGGTGGAAAAATCTTGTTAAAGATAGGCTCAATCTTATGGCTTAATTTTACAATATTAGTATGAGGGTCTTTGTCAACGTACTTGAACAAACGGTCAAGTGCAAAACGAAGACTTGCTTTTTGTAATTTGTAAACTATTTTCATAATGCTACCTTTCGTGTTTTCTGATAAAACTTTATATTTATAACATTTTATTGCAAATTAATAATAAAGTCAACAAATTTATACTACCTTTAACAATTATTTAATTGTTTTTTCATCATCACATATGTTTATTTTAGCCATTTTAAGGGTAGAATAAACAGAAAACGAAAATATGAAAAAATACTTGACTTAATATTATAAAATATATGGAAAAATTTTAAAAATTATGGTATATTAAAAATGACTATAACGTAAAGGTGACGAACAAATGAGCAATAAATCCTACATTGAAATAGCAAACGGAGTGAAATTTCTCTGTGTAAATAGTGATAAATTCAAAACAAACTGTATCAAGGTGGATTTTTATCTTCCTATGGGTGACCATCTTGCTGCACAGAATGTGTTGGTATCTCTTATGGGACACACATCATACAACTACAATACCTTCAAATCCTTCAACGGTAAGATTGAAAGTCTTTATGGCGCAGATTTTGATTCGGGAATTGCAACAATAGGCGAAAAGGTGAGAGTAAGATTTTCTATGGAAATTCCTGATGACAGATTTTCTCTTGATGGTAAATCTATTGCGCAGGAAACAGTTGATTTCCTTATTGATATTATTAAAAATCCACATTGTGAAAATGGTGAGTTTGATAAAACCGCAACAGAGCGTGAAGTAAGATTTACACTCGAAAATCTTGAGGCAGAAAAGAATGACAAACGCTCTTATGCAGTTTCCCGTCTTCGTCAGCTTATGTGTCAGGGTGAGCCATATGGCATTGATCGTGAAAAGCTTGAAAAAGATGTAAGAAATCTTGATGGAAAAAAGCTTTATGATGCATATATTGATATGCTTAAAACATCCACAATAATCATTACTGCTTGTGGTAATCTTGATGGTGAAATGGTGAAAAACAGTTTTACTGATTTTGTAAATTCAATTTCTGACAGAAATCCCGCAGAACTTGAAACAATTTTCATAACAAAGGCGGATGAAATCCGATATTTCAAGGACAAAATGGATGTCAATCAGGCAAAGCTTGTTATCGGACTTCGTTCAGGTATGGAAAACGCTGATGACAACTATTTCCCTTTCCGAGTTATGACAGATATTTTCGGTGGTGGACCATATTCACGACTTTTCCTTAATGTCCGTGAGAAAATGAGCCTTTGTTATTATTGCGGTGCAAGACTTCTTCGTGAAAAAGGAATTATTTTTATTCAGAGTGGTATTGAAGAAGAAAACTATGAAAAAGCATTAAAGGAAATCTTTAATCAGATAGATGTTATGATAAACGGTGAATTTACTGACGAGGATTTTGTCTCCTCCATAAAAGCACTTTCAGATGCCTTCAAGGGTGTTGAGGACTCACCTGTTGCAGTTTGTACCTTCTATAGCTCACAGGTATTTGACAATGAAATTGTCAGCGGTCAGGAATATGCAGAAAAAATATGTGCAGTAACTCGTGAACAGGTGACAGAGTGTGCAAAGCGTGTCAGCATAGATTCAGTTTA
>JAZSDZ010000066.1:0-10250 GCA_045531435.1 Candidatus Fimenecus sp. | reverse complement strand
ATAAGCACCTTCAGTATTTTCACGGAAGAATGTCCAGTCAATACCTTGTTCCTTAACCTTAACAGGACGAACATTTGCAAAAAGGTCAAGTTCTTTTCTCATTGCAACGTTTGCACTTTCAATATTTGGCCATGGGTCACCGGCCTGAGGAGTTGTTGTTGGTCCTTTAAGGATAACGTGACATTCTTTAAGCTCAGCAAGAACATCATCAGGAATTGCTTTCATAACAGCAACTCTGTTTTCAATTGTAAGACCGTCAATCACCTTGAATTCAACTTTACCTGTTTTTACATCGTCAGCAAGCATATATTCAAGAACTCTTGCAGATTCTTTTGTGATGATAGGGCCGATACCGTCACCACCGCAAACACCGATAATAATTTTATCAAGCTTTTCAAAATCTACAAATTCTTTTTGTGCTTTAATTTTTTCATTTCTTTCAAGCTGTTCTCTGACAAGTGCTTCAAACTTTGCAACAGCTTCCTTAATCTGATTTTCCATTTATTTCAACTCCTTAAAATGATTCTTTAGTGTAATTTAACAAACCACCTGCAAGAATAATATCTTTCTGACGCTGTGAAAGGTCGTAATTGATAGCATATTCTTCATTTTTTGTAAGATTTACAAGAATAGCAGGTTCGTTATTAATGATTGCGTTTTTAATACCCTTAAGGCTTAATTCATCACCCTGTGTAATCTTATCATAATCATCAGCATTTGCGAATGTAAGAGGAAGAATACCTGCATTGATAAGATTTGCACAGTGAATACGAGCAAATGACTTTGTTATAACTGCCTTAACACCAAGGTAAAGCGGAACAAGCGCAGCATGTTCACGAGAAGAACCCTGACCGTAGTTTGCACCACCTATTACAATACCTTTTCCTTCAGCCTTGATTCTTTCTGGGAATGTTTTATCACAAACACCGAAGCAATATTGTGAAAGGAACGGAATATTTGAACGATAAGGGAGGATTTTTGCGCCTGCAGGCATAATATGGTCAGTTGTAATATCATCTCCAACCTTAAGAATTGCCTTTGCATCAATATCTTCACCCATAGGCTCACTTGTTGGGAATGGCTTAATGTTTGGACCGTACATAACCTCAACATCCTTTGCTTCTTCAGGAGTTGCAGGCATAGCGACCATATTATCATTTATAATAAACTCATCAGGAAGTACAATTTCAGGGAAATCACCTAAATCTCTTGGGTCAGTAAGGTAACCTGTAATTGCAGATGCAGCTGCAACCTCAGGGCTTACAAGGTAAATTCCAGCATCAGCAGTACCTGAACGACCTTCAAAGTTTCTGTTAAATGTACGAAGGGAAACACCGGCTGAATTTGGAGACTGACCCATACCGATACAAGGACCACAAGCACTTTCAAGGATTCTAGCACCTGCATCAATCATATCTGAAAGAGCACCGTTCTGTGAAATCATATTAAGAACTTGTTTAGAACCAGGTGCGATTGAAAGACTGACTGCAGGATGAACTGTTTTACCCTTAAGAATAGCAGCAACCTTCATCATATCAAGAAGGGATGAGTTAGTGCAAGAACCTATGCAAACCTGGTCAACTTTAATTTTACCGATTTCAGTAACTGATTTAACTCTGTCAGGCATATGAGGACAAGCAGCCATTGGTGCAAGTTCAGATAAGTTAATATCAATTACTTCATCATAAACAGCATCATCGTCTGCTTTAAGCTCAACCCAATCTTCCTCGCGACCCTGAGCTTTTAAGAAAGCTTTTGTAACGTCGTCAGAAGGGAAAACGGATGTTGTTGCGCCGAGTTCAGCACCCATATTTGTGATTGTAGCACGTTCAGGAACTGAAAGAGTAGCAACACCTTCGCCACCATATTCGATAATCTTACCAACACCACCCTTAACTGTCATAATGCGAAGAACTTCAAGGATAACATCTTTAGCCGCAACCCAAGGGCTGAGCTTTCCTGCAAGATTAACTCTTACCATTTTAGGCATTGTGATATAATATGTACCACCACCCATAGCAACAGCTACGTCAAGTCCACCTGCACCCATTGCAAGCATACCGATACCGCCACCTGTAGGTGTATGGCTGTCCGAACCGATTAATGTCTTACCTGGTTTACCGAATCTTTCAAGATGAACCTGATGGCAAATGCCATTACCCGGTCTTGAAAAACGAATACCACGCTTTTTAGCAACACTCTGAATAAATCTGTGGTCATCAGCGTTTTCAAAACCTGTCTGTAATGTGTTATGGTCAATATAAGCAACTGAAAGTTCAGTTTTAACCTGTTCAATACCCATTGCTTCAAGTTCAAGATAAGCCATTGTACCTGTAGCATCCTGAGTCAATGTTTGGTCAATTCTAAGACCAACTTCACTACCTGGAGTCATATCGCCACTAACAAGGTGAGATTTTATAAGTTTTTGTCCGATTGTCATACCCATTTTTAAATCACTCCTTGGACTTTTTCATTTTTTTAACAATCTTTAATAATTTTATTATATTGATATAAATTTGTCAATATATTTATTATACATAGTAATGTTTTTTTAACAAAATATTGATATTGTTTCGATGTTGTGATACAATATTTTGGATAATTAATTATGCCATTTTAAGATAGGAGTGTACATAAATGTCTGTATTCAAGGCAATTATTCTTGGCGCAGTTCAAGGGATAACAGAATTTTTACCTATTTCAAGTAGTGGTCATTTATCATTATTTCAACATTTTTTAGGTGTTGGTGGAGAAGGTTCATTATTATTTTCAGTTCTTCTTCATTTAGGTACACTAATTGCAGTTTTTATTGTTTTTCATAAAACTATATTTGAATTAGTTCTTGAAGCTATTGATTTAATAAAGGACATCTTTACCGGTAAATTCAAATTTAAAAAACTTGAAGGTAAAAAGAAAATGCTTGTAATGTTTGTATTATCTTGTATTCCGCTTTTGATTTTACTGATTCCTGTTGGAAATGATTTGAAATTAATGGATTATCTTAGTCAGTTTTCCGAAGACAATAGTATTTTACTTGAAGGTGTATGTTTTTTATTAACAGGTGTTTTATTGATATCTTCTACATTAATTTCAAAGAAAAAGACATTAACTAAAGATATTAATACACCTGAAGCATTTGCAATTGGTATTGCTCAGGTTTTTGCTGCAGGTTTCCCTGGAATTTCACGTTCAGGTTCAACTATTTCTACTGGTATGATATGTGGTATATCTAAACAGGATATGGTTGAATATTCTTTTATTCTCGGCATTCCTGCAATACTTGTTGCTAATATTGTTGAGTTAAAAGATGCTATTGATATGAATGCTGAAATTGACATTTTACCTACAATTATCGGCGTTGTAGTTGCTGCTCTCGTGGGTATCGGTTGTATAAAACTTTTACAATGGATATTAAAAAAAGATATTTGGAAATATTTTGGAATTTATTGTATAGTTATCGGTATAATTTCGATTGTTTGTAGTATTTTAGGATTATAATTTATTTGGAGATGTGAAAATGGCTCAACAAAAAAGAAAACCAACAAATAAAAAGAAAACAAATAGTAAAAAGAAGAATGTAAAGAAAGAAATTGTTATAAATAAGCAGTTATATGCCGTAATTATATTTGCAGTTTCTTTATTATGGTTTTGCTTGTCAATAATAGATGCAGGTGGAATATGGGGCGCTTTCCGTACATTTATGTTCGGTATGTTTGGATTCTGCTCATTTATATTCCCATTGTTATTACTTGTGATTTCTGTTTTTATTGCACTTGATAAAACTGATAAGCGAATTATTTCAAAATTTATTCAAGTTGGTATTTTAATTACTGTTATAAGCAGTATTGTTCATATTGCACAGTGTAATAATGGCAATACATATTGGGATGCTATTAAGGATGCTTTTAATTATTATTATATTGATGGCAGTATGCTTGGTGGCGGTATTTGGGGTGCATTATTTGGTGGATTAACATTGTTAATTACAGGTGGTAGCAAGGTTGCTGCTATGATTATACAAATAATACTTCTTTTCGTGTTTGTTATGGTTATAACTGGTCTTACTTTAGCAAATTTGTTCAATGGTATATCAAAACCTGTAAAAAAAATCGGAGAATTCACAGGAGAGAAAATCAACGAATATAGTGAAAAGGTTGAACAACATAAAATTGAACAAGAAAAGCGTAAAAAGGAATTTAATCCCGATGTTGATTTAGGTCCACCTCCTGAAAAAATCAGTGAACCTGTTGTGGAAGAAAGTTTAGAGCAAGATGGTATTATCCCATTCAGTTCAATTCAGACTGATGAATTATTTTCTAATAATATTGTCACTGAATCTGAAAGTAAAAATAATGATGAATCAGTTATAAATCTTGATGATATTATAAAAAATGAGACAGTTGAACCTGAACAGATTGAACTTGATATTAATAATTCAGATAATGATTCAGATGAAGACGAATATTCGGACGAAGAATGGAATGCTGAACCTGTAAAACAGTATTCAATGCCTCCGATAGAACTCCTTAATTTACCTAAAAATTCAAATTATTCTGATTACATTCACGAACAAAAATTAAATGAAAAAAAATTGATAGATACACTTAATAGTTTTGGTGTTTCTACTCGATTAGTTGGTGTTTCTCGTGGTCCTTCGGTTACAAGATATGAAATTCAACCTGCTGCAGGCGTAAAAATCAGTAAAATTACAAATCTTGCTGATGACATTGCACTTAACCTTGCTGCTTCAGGCGTACGTATTGAAGCACCTATTCCAAATAAAGCTGCTGTCGGTATTGAAGTTCCAAATAAGAGTCGTCAATCTGTTACTCTTCGTGAAGTTATTGATCAACAAGTTTATAAAAATGCTAAATCAAAATTAACTGTTGCTCTTGGTAAGGATATTACAGGTGAATTTGTATATTCAGACCTTGTTAAAATGCCACACTTACTCATTGCAGGTACAACTGGTTCAGGTAAGTCTGTTTGTCTTAATTCAATGATTGTAAGCATTCTTTACAATGCTACACCAGATGAAGTAAAACTTCTTATGATTGACCCTAAGCAAGTTGAGTTTACAATTTATAATGGAATTCCTCATTTGCTTGTCCCAGTTGTTTCTGACCCGAGAAAAGCTTCTGGTGCATTAGCTTGGGCTGTTACTGAAATGCTTACAAGATATAAAACGTTTTCTGAAAATAGCGTCAGAGATATTTCCGGATATAACAGTATCTGCGAAAGTCAAGGCAATAAGAAAATGCCTCAGATTGTAATCTTTATTGATGAATTATCAGACCTTATGATGGCTGCTCCAAATGAAGTAGAAGATTCCATTTGTCGTCTTGCTCAGATGGCTCGAGCTGCAGGTATGCATCTTGTTATTGCAACACAAAGACCTTCTGTTGATGTTATCACAGGTATTATTAAAGCTAATATTCCAAGTAGAATTTCACTTTCTGTATCATCTCAGGTTGATTCGCGTACAATTATTGATTCGGTTGGTGCAGAAAAACTTCTTGGCAATGGTGATATGCTTTACTATCCTGTTGGCATCCCAAAACCAATCCGTGTTCAGGGTTGCTATTTATCTGATAAAGAAGTTGAAAATGTTGTTAATTTCATCAAAAATCAAGAGCAAACTACTTATGATGATACTGTTATGAAGGAAATTGACCGTAATGCAGCTCAAACAGGTTCTAAAAAGAAGGATGTTTCATCGTCAGACAATAATGGCGATGATGGACCTGCAGATGAAATGCTTCCAAAGGCAATTGAAGCTGTTATTGAAGCTCAATCTGCTTCAACAACTTTGCTTCAGAGAAAGCTTAAGCTCGGTTATGCTCGTGCTGCGAGAATTATTGATGAGCTTGAAGTAAAAGGAATTATAGGACCGTACAGAGGTGCAAAACCTCGTGAAGTTCTTGTGTCAAAACAACAATGGTATGAAATGAATGCATTAGCTCAGGGTGGTGCAAACAAACCATACGGTGAAGATGAGGGAAATAGTGAAGAATAATCAGTTTTTACCAATTTCAAAACTTGATATGATTTCCCGAGGTTGGGATGAAGTTGATTTTGTTTATGTATCTGGTGATGCATATGTTGACCACCCCAGCTTTGGTGTGTCCATTATTACAAGGGTACTTGAAGATTCAGGATATAAAGTCGGTATTATTTCTCAGCCCGACTGGAATAATAACGAATCTTTTAAAATTTTTGGCAAACCAAGACTTGGCTTTTTTGTTTCTTCGGGTAATATCGACTCTATGGTTGCACACTATACTGTTGCTAAAAAGAAAAGAAGTACAGATGCATATTCTCCTGGTGGTAAGTTTGGCCTTCGTCCTGATAGGGCGGTTATAGTTTATTGTAAAAAGATTCGTGAAATATATGGTGATATTCCGATTATAATTGGTGGACTTGAAGCATCTTTAAGAAGATTTGCTCATTATGATTATTGGGATGATAAAATCAGACCTTCTATTCTTTTTGATTCCGGTGCTGACCTAATTTCATATGGGATGGGCGAAAAGCAAACTGTTGAAATAGCAAACAGACTTAATAATGGTGTAAGTATTAAAGAATTAAAAGATATTAAAGGTACATGTTATGCTGTTCCTGTTATTGAAACTCCATATAAAGGTGTTGAATGTCCTTCTTTTGATAATGTTTTAAATTCTAAAAAAGAATACGCAATTTCTTGTAGAATTCAACAAGATGAACAAGACCATATTCGTGGTAAAGCTATTAAACAAAAACATGGTAAAATGATGCTTGTTCAAAATAAACCTATGGAGCCATTAACTACTGAGGAACTTGATAAAGTATATTCACTTCCATATATGCGCACATACCATCCTGTTTATGAAAAGGATGGGGGAGTACCAGGCATTCTTGAAGTGCAATATTCTATTACGCATAACCGTGGTTGCTTTGGTGCATGTAATTTTTGTTCTATTGCTTTTCATCAAGGAAGATATGTTACTTGTAGAAGTAAAGAATCAATTATTAATGAAGCAAAATTGTTAACAAAAATGGATGGTTTTAAAGGATATATTCACGATATTGGTGGCCCTACTGCAAATTTTAGAAGAACTTCTTGCGATGTTCAGTTGAAAAATGGACTATGTAAGGGCAAGAAATGTTTAGCCCCTGAACCTTGTCCTGCACTTGTGTCAACACATGAAGAATATCTCGATATACTTCGTGAACTTCGTTCGATTGATAAGGTGAAGAAAGTATTTATCCGTTCAGGTATAAGATATGACTATATGCTTTGTGATAAAAGTGATGCTTTTTTCAAAGAACTTGTTAAACATCATGTAAGTGGACAATTAAAGGTTGCACCTGAACATTGTTCTGCAGCAGTTCTTGATAAAATGGGTAAACCTCACATTAAAGCATATAAGGAATTTTCTAAAAAGTACTTTAGTTATACGAAATCAATTGGAAAAGAACAATATCTTGTTCCATATTTAATGTCTTCTCATCCTGGAGCTACTCTCAAGGATGCTATTGAACTCGCTGAATTTATTAGAGACGAAAAACTTCATCCGGAGCAAGTTCAGGATTATTATCCTACACCGGGAACGATTTCTACTGCTATGTATTACACTGAATTGGACCCATATACACTCGAAAAAGTTTATGTCGCTAAAACACCTCATGATAAGGCTTTACAAAGAGCTCTTATGCAATATTTTATCCCTAAAAACTATGATTTAGTTTATGAGGCGCTGAAAAAAGCAGGAAGAAATGATTTAATCGGAACAAATTTAAAGTGCCTTATCAGAGAAAAAACAGGCAAAAAAACATTAAACAACAGGATTAATATAAATGACCAAAAGAGAAAAAGAACTGTACAAAAACATAGAAAAAAATCAAAATAATTTTATATCAAAATTTTATAATTTTTTTGATAATAAATTGATTTTTATTATTTTTTGTATCATAGTTCTATTTACATTATTTTTATCTTTTCTTGACTTGTTTAATGTTTTAAGTTGGAAAGAATTTTCCAATACAATTAATATTGTTGATGGCGTGGAAAAACAAGATAGTAAATTTTGCATATATTGTTTAGATGTCGGACAAAGTGATTGTACAATTATTGTATGTGATAATGAAATTATGATGATTGATACAGGAACAGTTAATCAGGTTTATAATATCAGAACATCACTATATACTTTAGGTATTGATAAAATTGATTATATGGTTATTACTCATCAACATGATGACCATATGGCTGGTGCAGCGGAAATAATCGAACATTATGATGTGTCTAATATTTTAATTCCACATCTTTCAAATAATAATAGTGTTGAATCAGAAACATATAAAAATCTAAGTAAAATTGTTGCTGAAAATGATATAAATACAATTCCTATATCAGCAGATTATAGTTTTAAAATTGGTTCATCAACTGTGGACGTGCTTTCTCCGATTACACAGGATGATAATCTCAATAATATGTCAGCTGTGTTGAAAGTTACATATGAAAACACTATTTTTTTGTTTCAAGGTGATGCGGAAAGTAAAATAGAAAAGCAATTGTTAAGGTCAGACAAGGATTTATCTGCTGATGTTATAAAAGTAGGTCATCATGGTAGTGATACTTCTTCTTATGGTGCTTTTTTAGATTCAGTGAATCCTAAATATGCAATTATTTCATGTAATTCAGATAATTATTATGGTCATCCTAATTCATTTGTAGTTGACAGACTCGAGGAAAGAGATATAAAACCATACATTACTTCTTTACATGGCGATATTACAATAATCAGTGATGGAAACAAAGTTTCAGTCATATCTTCAAAATAATAAAAAATATAAAAAAGACTTGCTTTTATGTTTTTGTTGTGGTATAATCCTTTAGCAATTCGCATGTATGGTGATTTTGATGGAATTGCATTATATATGTCCCATCAGAAAGTGACCCATGCAGAGGATAAAATAAGGAGGAAAAAATCATGTCAGTAGTATCTATGAAACAGTTACTCGAGGCAGGTGTTCATTTCGGACACCAAACAAGAAGATGGAACCCAAAAATGGCTGAATACATCTTCACTGAAAGAAATGGTATTTATATCATTGACCTTCAGAAAACAGTTAAAAAACTTGAAGAGGCTTACAAAGTAATTAAGGAAGTTGCTGAAAACGGTGGTGAAGTTCTTTTTGTAGGCACAAAGAAACAGGCTCAGAGCTCTGTTAAGGAAGAAGCAATGCGTTGCGGTATGCCTTATGTTAATGCTCGTTGGCTCGGCGGTATGCTCACAAACTTCTCTACAATCAAGCAGAGAATTAAGAGACTTGCACAGCTTAAGGCTATGCAGGAAGATGGTACATTTGAACTTCTTCCAAAGAAAGAAGTCGCTAAGTACGAACTTGAAATTGAAAAGCTCGAAAAATACATTGGTGGTATTACAGAAATGAAGAAGCAGCCAGCTGCTATGTTCATTGTTGACCCAAGAAAAGAAAAGATTGCTGTTGCTGAAGCTAAGAAGCTTGGTATTCCTGTAATCGCTATCGTTGACACAAACTGTGACCCTGATGATGTTGATTATGTTATCCCAGGTAATGATGACGCTATCCGTGCAGTAAAACTTATTGCAGGTGCTATGGCTGATGCAGTTATTGAAGGAAGACAGGGCGAACAGATGGAAGTTGCTGCTGAAGAAGCAGAAGTTGAAGAAGTTGCTGAATAATTAAATTATATAGCCCGTGGCATAATAGTTACGGGCTGTTTTCAAGAAATATTGTAATATTGGAGGAAAAGAAAATGGCATTTACTGCTAAAGACGTACAGGCTCTTCGTGAGAAGACAGGCGTTGGTATGATGGATTGTAAAAAAGCTCTTGTTGAAACAGATGGCGACATCGAAAAGGCTATTGATATTCTTAGAGAAAAAGGTCTTGCTTCTGCTGCTAAGAAGGCAAGCCGTGTTGCTGCTGAAGGTGTTGTTGCAGCATATAACGATGCTAACGCAGGTGCTCTTGTTGAGATCAACTGTGAAACAGACTTCGTTGCTAAGGGTGCTCCCTTTGTAGAGCTTGCTGCTAAGGTTGTTAAGACTGTTGTTGCTGCAAAGCCCGCTGATGTTGAGGCTCTTCTTGCAACAAAGGCAGTTGATTCAGATAAGACAGTTGAAGAAGAGGTTCAGGAGGTTTTCCTTGCTCTTCGTGAAAATATGAAGGTCCGCAGATTTGCTCTTGTTGAAGGCCACACTGTATCATACATCCACGCAGGCG
>JAZSDZ010000134.1:0-3154 GCA_045531435.1 Candidatus Fimenecus sp. | reverse complement strand
AGCTTCCAGGCATCAGCTGATGCTCTCAAGGATGGTAAGATTGACGCTTTCTTCTGTACAGCAGGTGCTCCTACAGTTGCTATCACAGACCTTTCAACAACAACAGGTATCGTTCTTGTTGAAATCGATGCAGAACATCTTGCAAAGCTTCAGAAGGATTATGGTTTCTATGCTGCTTACACTGTACCAGCAGGTACATACAACGGAATTGACAAGGATTCTACAACAGTTGCTGTTAAGGCTACATTTATCGTAAGCAACGAACTCAGCGAAGAAACTGTTTACCAGCTCACAAAGGCTATTTATGAAAATGTAGAAAACTATTCACACGACAAGGCTAAGGAAATGAATCTTGAATATGCTGTTTCAAGTATTTCTGTTCCATTCCATCCAGGTGCTGAAAAGTACTACAAAGAAGTTGGCGCTATTAAATAATGAGCCAAACGGCCTTTAAAAGCTCTAAAAAAAGGTTAATTGTAGCAGCCGTTTTAATGATAATCATTACAGCGGCTGCTGTTTTAATAAGTCAGTTATCTGTCCCCTATCTTGTTATGTATGTTTCAGATACAAATACAAGATACATTACACGAAAAGCTGATGAGGGACTTATGTTTTCGGTGGAATTTATCCACTCAGTTAACCAGACTCCTTTAAAGGATACTTACATTATTGAGAATGAGCAGATACGAGCTCATTCTACTACCTATCGTTCATTCGGTGCAGGAGTACAGACAGCACTGGAAGAAGGTCAGACCATGACATATGACGATAACGGAAATATGGTCATTACGGGTTTTAATATTACTTATGACCCGTTAAGATATATTGTGGGAACGGTTTCTGACCATATTCTCACTATTGATGGCAAGGAAATCAGCCTTCGTAACCTTTGCGGAAGGAATGCAAAGGTTGTTTTTGAAATTGCCACTCCATTTGAAATTCTGACGAAAGGATTGTTGTAGTTTATGTCAGATTTAGACACAAAACCTATCGCTATGGAAGCTGATGAAGAAGTCGTTGACGTGGACAAAATTATGGCAGAATTTGACAAAGAGTCAAATACACGTCAGTTCACAGGTATCTTCCAGAAGATAATCAAAGGTGCTATGGTGCTCTTCTCCCTTTATGTTATGTTCGACGGTTGGACAGGAACAATGGAAGAAAGACAGAAAATGGCATGGTTTATCGGTATTATCGTTATTTTTGCTTTTATCATCTTCCCAAGTCACAAAAAAGAAAAAAAGAGAGCTAACCATGTACCATTCTATGATTGGATTTTTGCCGCATTAGGTGGCGGTGCTTTCTTCTATTATGCAATTAACTGTCAGGCAATTGTTGACAGAGCATCAAGAATCAACGAACTCGATATTGCAATTGCAATTATCGGTACGGTTCTGTTATTTGAAGCTTGTCGAAGAGTTGTTGGTTTACCAATCGTTCTCGTTTCCTTAGCATTTATTGCTTATGCATTCTTCGTGGTTAACCGCAACCCATTGAGAATCATTATGTACAAACTTTTCTATACAACAGAAGGTATTGCAGGTACTCCACTTAATGTTTGTGCATCATTTATTGTTCTGTTTATTATTTTCGCATCATTCCTTGAGCAATCAGGTATCGGTGCATTCTTCGTTGACCTTGCTAACTCAATCGCAGGTAAATCAGTTGGTGGTCCTGCAAAGGTTGCTGTTATTTCAAGTGCTATGGAAGGTATGTATTCAGGTTCATCTGTTGCAAACACAGTTGGTAGTGGTTCAGTTACAATTCCTACAATGAAACGTTGTGGTTACAAGCCTGAATTTGCCGCTGCAGTTGAGGCTGCTGCTTCAACAGGTGGTCAGATTATGCCACCTATTATGGGTGCTGCTGCTTTCCTTATGACCGAATATACAGGTTTACCATATGCACAGATTGCTATTTCTGCAATCCTCCCTGCCGTTCTTTACTTCACAGGCATCTTTATGATGATTCACTTTGAGGCAAAGAAACTTGGTCTTAAAGGACTTCCAAAAGAATCTATCCCTAATTTCTTTAAGCTTGTTTTAACAAAGGGCTATCTCCTTCTCCCTGTTGTAGCACTCGTTATCGCAATGAATCACTTCTCACCTGCTAAGGCTGCGATTTTTGCAATTCTTGTTGCTATCGGTGTTAAACTTGTCGAAGGTATTGTTAAATCAATCATTCATAAGAAATGGGAATTTGATATTAACCTTTACATTCAGTCACTTGCAAACGGTACAAAAAATGCTATCGGTGTTGCTCTTGCTTGTGCAGTTGCAGGTTGTATCTCCGCTATGGTTCAGCAGACAGGTCTTGCTAATGTACTTTCATCACTCGTACAGTCAGCAGCAGGAATTCATCCAATTCTTGCATTGTTGATTACAATGATTATGTGTATCGTACTTGGTATGGGTGTCCCTACTACAGCAAACTACGTTATAATGGCATCAATGGTTGCACCAATTCTTATGCGTAGCCTTGACCTTCCTATTCTTGCAGCGCATATGTTTGTTTTCTATTTCGGTATCGTTGCCGACATTACTCCTCCTGTAGCTCTTGCTGCTTATGCGGGTTCAGCTATTGCAAAATCAAATCCTATGAAAACAGGCGTAACAGCTACAAGACTTGCTATTACAGCATTTATCGTTCCTTACATTTTTGCTTTCAGTCCTGAAATGCTTATTATCGGTTCTGATAAGCCTTGGTACGAAATCGTGCTTCTTTGTGTTACAGCACTTTGTGGTATTTACATTATCTCTGCCGGTATGGAAGGATTTATGTACAAGAAGATGTCATGGTTTGAAAGAATCATCGCTCTCGTGGGTGGTCTTTGTATGGTTATTCCGGGTATTGTAACGGATGCTGTTGGTCTTGCACTTATTGTAATTGTATTTATTATCCAGAAAATCGGTGCAAAAAAGAACAAGCCAAAACTGCATAAATAGTAGTTGATAAATAATTAGGGCGTTGTGTTAAATACAACGCCCTTTTTCTTGTTTACTTTTATCAGTTTATCTTTGGTAAACTTGCTGCTGCAACTGACTGACCTACACGGCGGGATTTTTCGTCAGGAATGTGAAGCTGAATCTTGCTTGCAAGTTCAGGGAATTCAATGTCAAGAACTTCCTGTGCACGAGAAAGAAGAATCTGTCCG
>JAZSDZ010000078.1:0-12061 GCA_045531435.1 Candidatus Fimenecus sp. | reverse complement strand
CGGACAGATTCTTCTTTCTCGTGCACAGGAAGTTCTTGACATTGAATTCCCTGAACTTGCAAGCAAGATTCAGCTTCACATTCCTGACGAAAAATCCCGCCGTGTAGGTCAGTCAGTTGCAGCAGCAAGTTTACCAAAGATTAAATAAGTGTTGTGGGTGTAAAAAAAAGAAATATGCAGTTATTATTGCCAGTATCATAGTAGTTGCTTTGATTATTACCTTATGTGTAATAAAATTTGGTCCTTCTAAATTTACTGGTAGTGATTATACAATACCGGAGCTTGGCTTAAGTGGAAAGCCAAAGGAACTTGAGGGACGCAATACGAGTACCTTTATGAGAACGGTTTCCAATTTTTCTTCGTCATATTCTACTTCACCCTTGTTATTAAAGGTTGCACACTCAAAAATGATAGTATCTGTTATGATATCAAAATCCTCCTCATACAATTCGCCAGCCAGTACATAATAGCGTCGCCTCTTATGTATGTGGTAACCCTGAAATTTTCGACCTTTTTGTCAGTAGGAGTACAGTTAATACCGAGAAAGCTCGAGATGATGGCGGCAAGTGTTATAAGAAATCCAATAATTCTTTGAAAAAATGTTATCATATAAAAAACATTTCCTTTTGTTTTATTATATAGTATTTAAAAAAACAAATGCAATAAAGAAAAGAATTAAAGAATTAAATTAATTGTTGCTTCATGTTATATTTTTACAAAATGAAATAAGGAGATAGAAAATATGACTTTAGTTAATAAAGTTAAAGACGGTTTTTCTTATGTTAAGACATACTGGAAAACCCCACCATTAGGCGATTATATGCCAATTAAAGAGATAGCAGCTCTTGCAGGTGGCGGTATGGGTATCAGATTCATTACTCAATGTGTATCATCTGTACTTTTATCCGCTACAAACGTTTTCGTAGGTAATACAATCGGTATTGAACCTATGAATTTGTACTACATATATCTTATTGCAGTTGTTATCAGCTTCCCTCTTACTATGTTAAGAGCTTATATTGTTGATAACACAAGAAACAAAAAAGGTAAATACAGACCATATCTCATTTCAATGGGTATTCCAACCGTACTTTTATCTATCGGTTATTTCTGGATGCCTTATGAAAAAATGGAGAGTCAAGTTACAAAATGTGCTGTTGTTCTTCTCTTCAACATTGGTTTCCAATTCTTCTACAATTTCCTTTATGAAGCATACTACAACTATGTTGTTGTTCTGTCACCTAACACACAGGAAAGAGCAAATGTTTCATCTATCAAAGCAGTTGTTGAATCATTTGGTCCTTCAGTTACAGGTATCATCATTCCACTTTTTGCAAAGAACTTTATAGGTACTGGTAACCTTAATGATATCAGAATTTATAGATATATTTGGGTGCCAATCCTTATTTTAGGTCTTTTCATGAGTATTATCGTTTATGCAAATACCCAGGAAAGAATTATTCAAGCGAAAACTCACGTTGTTCAAATCAAGTTTATGGATGCTCTTAGTGAGGTTACAAAGAATAAGTATTTCTGGATTACATCACTTGCAGGTTGGTTAGGCTTCCTTGAGGGTGCTTGTTTCAACATTCTCAACTGGCTCTATTCTTACCAACACGCTTGTACCGCAGGTCAATATGCGCTTATTACTACTGTTTATGGTAACGCTTCTCTTTGGGGTATGCTTTTAGCACCGCTTTCAATTAAGAAAATCGGTAAAGGTAAAACTCTTCTTCTCATAAATGCATTAAATATTGTCTTTATCGGTGCTATCTATCCTATCGTTAAATATGCAGATATGAGCATTATGATTTGGCTTGTTCTTATCTGCCTTTGGATGAATGCTCTTGTTGGTGCTTTCGGACATATACTTTCACCAAGTATCAACGGTGATATCCGTGACTATCAGCAATATGTTTCAGGCGAAAGAATTGACGGTATGTTTGCTGCTGTTGGACTTATCGGTAGCGTTGTTACAATGGCTACAAGTTCAGTTCTTCCTGCAATTTACGAAAAGGTTGGCTTTAATGAACAAAAGCTTCAGGAATTATTACCTTTAATTATTGCACAGGAAGGTCCTCTTGATGATCCAACAAATGTTTACAATGTTCTTTATCATAAGGAAACGTTTATAGCAATTTTTGGTGTTTTAATCACCGCATCCGTTATCGGTGCAGCAATGAACGTTATTCCTTATTTCTTCTATGACCTTACAGAGGTTAAGCAACAGGGTATTATTAAAGTTCTTAAAATCCGTGCGTTGTTTGAAGACTATGGCAATGGTATTCTTAAAGACAGTGACCTTGTTGAAACAATCGATATCATCAAGCAGGCAAAAGAACTTGAAAATGCTCAACCAAAAGACATCAAAGCATATAAACTTGCAATTAAACAAGCAAGTGACAAGGTATCAAAGAAAGTTGCAAAGAAAGAATATAATGATGCAAAACAGTATAATGTTGATATTGAAATCTCAAAGATTGTTCTCGAAGAAATGGCTCGTTTTGATACAACGTTTGGTAAAATTCAGCTTGACCAGGCAAGAAAGACTGCTTCTTTAGGTTATGATGCAATTTATAACTTTGACAGTAGTGAGCTTGCAAATGCAAAAGCACTCCCAACTGGTACTCCTGAAGAAAAAGAATTTAGAAAGAATGCTGTTTCTGTTGCAAAAGACTTTGTTGACGCTAAAAAAGTTGCAAAGAAGAACTTTAACAACGATATCGTTGAATTTGATTCAAGTATTTTTGATAAACTATTCAATCGTGAAGACGAAATTTCTGCAAAAATTGAAGAAGCATACACAAGACTTTACAAAGCCAATGATGAAAAAGATAAAGATGCTATTGCTCGCATCAAGGCAGAAATCAAAGAGCTTAAAAAAGAGCGTAGTGCTATTGAAAAAGAAATCAAAGATGCTACAAGTGAAAACTCACTTTACACTCGTGCTGCCCGTCCTGTAATTAAGGCAAAGAAACTTTTAATTCAGGCTGAAAACTATACAAAGCTTGAAGAAATTGAAGGCCTTTATGAAGATGCAAAAGCAAGACATGAACAGGCTATTGAAGATGCTCGTTTAGAAGCAGAGCGTGTTGAAGCAGAAAAGAAAGTTCATGCAGCAAAAATCAGAGCTGAAAAAGCTGCAAAGAAATAAAACTATATAAGGCAAAATGTTACCCCACTTGAAAACTATTCAGGTGGGGTACTTTTTTATTTATGAATTTGTGTTAAATACTTTCTTTGATTGCAATATTTATAGCTTCTCTTGTTTTAAGCAACCACTCATCATCGTGTGGGTATTCTCTGAATGATATGTTGTGCTTGCCTTTTTCTTCGATGATAGAAAGTCAGGTACTTTTGTCCGTTAATTTTTTCAAGAGAAGATAGAATTTTAATGTCTATTATGTTAGTCATAAATTCACCTCATCGCAGTAATTATACTAAAAATCAATAATCATTCAATAAGCATTTTGATAATAAATAATAGATAGATATATTTTTTAAAACTTATGAAAAAAGAAATCGTTGCGTAGTGGGAATCTCTGTATTGACTTGTCAATAAATGAAGTATATAATTATAGTGCAAAATAATAACGGAGTGTCTTAGATAAGCAAAATGATAAAACTAAATTTTATTGAAAAAAATAATTCTTATGAAATTTCTTATAATGGATTTTTATGGGTAAATGAGGGAAGAAAGTCCTTTGTTTCAGTTTGTAAACGAAATGGCAGAAATCAAAAATGTAAGGATTTATTTTTTGAATCCGCTAAAAGCAAAAAGACAGAATTTTCAGAAAATAAGATTGTAACACGATATTCTGATTTTTATTTTGAAGGTGAAAAACTACCTTTTGCACTTGTTTGCACAGCTGAGGTTATTGATGATAATGCTGTTGTATTCTCTCTCAAATCAGAAAATGAAACTGATTATGACATTCAGGGCGTTTACTTTCCAGCACCATTCAACTCAAAAACAAAGGGTAAGAATTCCTATCATATCGACCCAATGCGTCAAGGCTTTATACTACCTGACTACTATTTGAAGAACTTTTTTGCAACACGCTATTATACAGGTGTTAAAAGACCGATAAATGCAGCAGATTGTTATATGCCTGTATGGGGAAGAGTCTGTGATGGTCATACTTTTACTGCGATTGTTGAAACACCATATGATGCTTCTTTTTATTCTTCTTACGGAAAGCGTATGGCTTTTGTTAACTCAATTTACTGGCAAACATCTCTCGGTAAAATGTCTTATGAAAGAAGAATTCGTTATATTTTCCACGATAATGGTGATTACAATACAGTTGCAAAGGATTATCGTAGTTACTTATTTGAAAGAAACCAGTTAGTTACTCTTGATGAGAAAATCGAGAAGAATCCAAACATCAGAAACATTATTGGTGTTCCGGTTCTTCATCATAAGATTTTTTCAAAAATTAATGAGAAATCACAGTTCTATGATAAGAAAGGTTCAAATGAGATTCTTTGTGCTACATTCTATGAACGTGCAGAGCAAATGAAACGACTTAAAGATCTTGGCCTTGACAAATTGTATATCCATACTGATGGTTGGGGAAAAGACGGATACGATAACAATCACCCATATATTCTTCCTCCTTGTGAAGAAGCCGGAGGTTGGGATGGCTTCAGGAAATTATCTGAAGTTTGTCGTGAACTTGGCTATGTATTTGCCCTTCATGACCAATACAGAGACTATTATTATGACAGTCCTGTCTTTGACAAAAACAAAGCTGTAACAA
The DNA here is from genome assembly GCA_045531435.1 of Candidatus Fimenecus sp. GTDB lineage: Bacteria > Bacillota > Clostridia > Oscillospirales > Acutalibacteraceae > Fimenecus. The sequence goes on along the minus strand of JAZSDZ010000078.1, from coordinate 7,298 downwards.
ATATTGACGGTTCTAATCCTTACTGCTCAATATGGGATGGTGGCGAACATAGTTATCTTTGTTCAGTTTTTGCGTTAGATGCAGTCAAAAAAACTTATACCGAGCTTGAAGAACACGGCATTGATGTTCAGGGTGCATATCTTGATGTTTTTGCCATTATGCAGGGTGATGAGTGCTTCCACGAGGAACACAGAATCACAAGAGAAGAAAGTATGAAATACAGAGCTGACTGCTTTGATTATCTCAATGACAAGGGTTTGGTAGTGTCTTCAGAAGAACCGGGAATGCAACTTCTCAATCATCTTGCTCTTGTTCACCATGGTCCACACGCATTAAGACCTCAGGAAAATGGTAAACCAATCGGTATTCCGATTCCTTTCGGTAATCTTGTCTATCACGACTGCATAATTGTTCCATGGAATTGGTTTAATAACTGGGGTATTCCTAAAGGTGAAGATGGCGATTTGTACGGAGCTTTGAATGCAGGTATCCCATATATTCATCCTTACGGAAACTCACTCCGCAAAATCGGAACTGACAATCGTACTGCCGATATTGAAATGATGAATGACGAACAATTAAAAAAAGAACTTGAACGAATTAAACCTCTTTGTGAATTACAGGCAAAGCTGTATAACAAGGAAATGGTAAAGCACGAATTCCTTGGTAGTTATCGTAAACAAAAAGCCATCTACTCTGATGGCACAACGGTTGTAATCGATTTGGATAGAAATACATATACAATTAACTAAATTAAAACAAAAAAATAATGGACTATTGCACCAAAAAAGTGTAATAGTCCATTTTTTTATTTAGCGTATTTTTCTTTGTATTTCATTACTATTGCATTCATCTCATCCATATGTGCTTCCATATCAGCCACAAGCTTGAACTGATTTCTTGCTCTTATAATGTTATGCTCTGGGTGAGTTGTTCTGAAATATACATCACCTTCAAGATAATCAGTAAGAAATCTTATGCCACACTCAAAAGTCATTAACTTTGCGCCGAAAGCAAGGTTTTCAACTTCAGCATCGTTAAGACTTTCTGCAGTTTCGCTGAGGAAACCGTCAACATAAACTTCAAAAAGGTTAAGGTCAATGCCTACCTTTGAAAGGTCTGCTTCGTCTTCTGCTGCTGTATTACCACCTGAACGGATACTGTCACCGAAATCATAAAGTGAAAGACCCGGCATAATTGTATCAAGGTCGATTACACAGATACCCTTATCTGTTTTGATGTCAAAAAGAACATTATTGAGTTTTGTATCATTATGGGTAACTCTTAAAGGTAAAACGCCCTCTGCAATAAGGTCTGTAAGCTTATGTGTGTCTGCTTTACGGTCAATTACAAACTGAATTTCATCTTCACACATTGCTTTTCTGCCCTTTATATCAGTTTCAACTGCCTTGAGGAAGTTTTCATATCTTGCAGGAGTATAGTGAAAATTCTTGATTGTTTCGTGAAGCGTTTCAGCAGGATAACCGTCGAGGAGTTTCATAAATCTACCGAAGGTTCGACCTGCGTTTCTAAATGTATCGTTGTCCTTTGGCTTGTTATAAGTCAACGCTTCGTCAACATAAATATACAATCTCCACGAATCGTCATTTTCATCACAGAAGTAATACTCGCCACTATTGCAGGGAAGAAAATTGAGATTTTCTCTCTTATAGTCTCCGCCAGTTTCCTTGATTTTCTCGGTGATATACTTTGTAACACCAACAATGTTTTCCATAAGTTCATCTGGATTTTTAAATACAAAGGTGTTGATTTTTTGAAGTATGTACTTCTCTTCTTTGTCCGTTTCAATAAGGTAAGTAGCATTAATAAGACCAGCGGTAATTTGATTTACATTTACAATATTACCACCTCTTTCAAATGCCTTAAAAGCGGTTTTGATTTCATTAGTTATCATTTTTCTGCTCCTTTCACCCTAACCTCGGTGTTGCTTCAATGGAAATTTTAGGTGTTTTATATTTTTCAAGTTCAAGAATTATTAGCTCATTATTCTCTTTTAATAAGGCACCTGGTAAATATAACGACTTTTGTGGACCTATATCCCAATATCTGCCAAGATTAAAGCCATTTACGAAAACATAACCCTTTGTAAAGCCCTTCATATTAACAAAACATTCTCCACTACTTGCTTTGAATGTGCCTTTAAGGAATACCGGACCGTTTTTGTTTTCTGTTTTAATGCTCTTGAACTCCAGATTTTCGAGATTATCCAGAGGGATTGTGTAAACGTCGAAATCGGTCAATACCTGATTGGCAAAATGAACATTTGAAATACCCTTACGGTCGTAAAGCTCTTTGCCGTAATTTACCCTACCCATGCCTTCAACAAGTACACCAATCTCACTTTCAGAGTTTGTACCCTTAATGAAAAGTTGTTTTTTGAGTTTGAGTTTATTAAACAAAGATGATTTCTTGCATCTGTTTATTGTAGCAATCTCCTTCTTTTCAAAATAAACATGAGCATAGTCGTGAACATCGTCAACTGAAAGAAAACCCGGGTCGTATTTTCCTTTAAGCTTTGTTACATAATAAATAAGCCCAAAGTTTTGTCCGTAAGCCTCCATGCTTCTTGGAAGTGGTGAATAATGCTTATGAGCTATATTATCAAGATTTTCAAATAAATCTGCAGACTCTGTAAGGTTCACTGTACCGATATTTTGCATTACAGGTGGTGCAGGTAACTCTTCCATTTGAAGATTCTGCTTCTCACAAAGTAATTTTCTTATTTTATGATATGTGTCGGTGTAATCACCCCATTCGGTGAGAGGTGCACAATAATCGTAGCTTGTTACCGTAGGTTCATATCGTTTAATATGGTTTGCACCTGCAGTAAAGCCAAAGTTTGTTCCACCAAGGAACATATACATATTGAAGGAAGCGCCTTGTTTGATGAATTCCTCAAGTTCAGGAACTAAATTATCAGCTTTTCTTGTGTGATGCTTTTCACCAAAATGGTCAAACCAACCACACCAGAATTCCATACACATCTTTGGTACTTCATCGTATGGTTTAAGTACATTGAAAGCAGTTGAAACGCGTGAACCAAAATTGAGGGTAGGCAAAACACCATCTATTGTTCCACCTGAAAGCATATTGCACCAGGTTCCGTCAGATGTGAACTTAAGCACATCTACACCGAGCTCATCATACATATCACAAAGTGCACGAAGATATTTCTTATCATTAGAGTAACTACCATACTCGTTTTCAACCTGCATAGCAATAATATTACCACCATTTGTGATAAATAACGGCTTGAGAAGTGAGAACAGCTTCTCAAAAAAGTCCTTCACATGACCTAGATATGTTTCATTATTGCATCGAAGTTCAATATTTTTATCCTTTAAAAGCCATGCCGGTAAACCACCGAAATCCCATTCTGCACAGATATACGGACCTGGTCTTACTATTGCATATAAGCCGAGTTTTTGAGCTGTTTCAATAAACTTTACAATGTCAAGCATGCCTGTGAAATCAAAAACACCCTTTTGAGGCTCGTGAAGATTCCAACATACATAAGTTTCAACCGTGTTAAAACCCGCAAGCTTTAACTTCAATAATCTGTCTTCCCAATATTCAGGGAGAGTACGGAAGTAATGCATAGCACCTGAATAAATCTTAAACGGCTTTCCATCAAGCAAAAATTCAGTACCTTTTATTTCAAATGACCTTGCCATTTCATATCTCCTTTTTCTAATATATAGTAAGTATATCAAAAGAAGATAAACTATTCAATAAATATAGAGAAATAAAATGTTGTATAGAGTTTAAAAACTTACTTTTTACCATGAAATGTTACAATTTTCAGATAATAAAGAATGCCTACATAGGATAAATCAAAGTCCCATGTAGGCTTATTGCATATATTTACCGTTATTTTGCCACAGACCTCAGTACACCATCTTTAAGGTATGTAGGGTCAAAGTGGACTGTACGGTAGCCTTGTGGGATGGTATCGTAGTAATGTGTATCCAAGTTACCAATTTGTTAAGCATGTTGATATTTCTTATAAATACTCAAATAATGTAACGATTATCAGAAATTTAACGATAGGTTAGATAAATTTTCTAGGTAATCAAGTAAATAATAAATAAAAAGCGTTGCAAGAAGGAGGACAAAATCCCAAATGCAACGCTTAATTCTTGTAAATGGCTTAAATGCTATATAAAACAACGATACCACTATTGACCTGAATTGTATCAATAGTGGTATCTGATTTGGCATTGACTACGCTATTTAATACAATTCGTCATTTTTACAACTAGTGTTGCATTTTTCTGTATCCCTTATGTGATTATTTATTTTATAAGAAAATCAACCTGTTTTTACCTTTTTGTCGTACACCCCAAAGTCTTGACAAAAAAGGAACATATGGTATAATAAATTAGATTAATAATGTATTCAATGGAACCAGCTGACTGCAGAGGATTTTGGTTCCATTATTTTTTGTAAAAAGGACAAAATAATTATTGCTATATTCAGCATAAATGAAAAGGAGCAGACCCCATGGAAATACAATTACAGGAACTCATTGACCAGATTAAAAAAGATGGTGTGGAAGTAGCAGAAACTGAAGCAAAAAATATTGTTGAATCTGCAAAAGCAGAAGCTGAAAAGATTATTGCAGATGCAAAGGCTCAGGCTGATAAAATCCTGGCTGTTGCTAAAGCAGAAAATGAACGAATGGTGAAATCAAGTGAGGACGCTATCCGTCAGGCAGGACGTAACCTTCTCATTTCCTTCAGAGAAAGTGTTACAAGAGAACTTAATGCCATTGTTGGGGAAACTGTAAATGCAGTATATTCACCTGATTCGTTAGCACAAATTGTTGTAGATGTTGTTGAGAGTTGGGCAAATAAACCAGAGGTGGAAAATATTGAAGTTATTTTAAACGGTAACGATGTACAGTTACTTGAGAAAACTGCACTTTCTTCTCTGAAAGCAAGAATTTCAAAGGGTGTTACTCTTAAAGCTAATGATAATTTTGACGGAGGGTTCCGTATTGCCGTTAATAATGGTGGTGCGTATTACGATTACTCTACTGAGTCGGTTGTGGAAATGATGTCAAATTATCTCAGTCCAAAGGTTGTTAAACTTTTGAAAGAGGCGGAATAATTATGTCAGAATATTATTTGATATCACAGTTGCCGTCTCTGGATGGAATTGGTGAAAATATGCCGTTACCGATTACGGAAGAACGATTTTTTGAGCTGTGTGAACAGCTTGCAGGCAAAAAAATAAAGAGTGAAATCAACAAAATAACACTTTTGCCATCGAAGACTTATGAAAAGTCGAACTCTTCTTTAATTGAAAACTGGAATAATTGTGAACGAAATTTACGTCTTGCACTTGCCAAGGTGAGAGCAGACAAAATGAAAAAGTCATTTGATATTGAAAATAATGTATTATCAAGTGAACTTTTAAAAATAGCAAATGCTGCTATTGAGATTGAAAGTCCTATGGAAGCTGAAAAATTCCTTAATTCTTATCGCTTAGAATTTTTAGAAACCTTAAGACCAATGGATAGTTTTTCAGAAGATTTTGTCTATTATTATGGACTTAAATTAAAGTTGATTTCACACATAAAACAGTTTGATACAAATGCCGGTGAAATCGCATATAGAAATATTTACAATTCCATCATGAATGGAGATAGGTTGGAGGAAATATAATGACCGAAAATACAGGAAAGGTTGTAAGCATAAACGGTAACCTTGTGTCAGTTGAATTCCAAGGCAATGTTTCTATGAATGAAATTTGCTTTGTTAAAGTTAGTGACACAACACTTAAAAGTGAGGTTATCCGTATAAGAGGTAATATCGCACAAATTCAGGTTTATGAAATGACTGACGGTATCAAATGTGGTGATGAGGTTGAATTCACAGGTGATATGTTGTCAGCAGAACTTGGTCCGGGCTTGTTAGGTCAGGTGTATGATGGCCTTCAGAATCCGTTGCCTGTGTTGGCTGAACAAGCAGGTTGGTTTTTGGAACGCGGAATTTATGCGGATGGACTTGACTATGAGAAAAAATGGGAGTTTACACCTACAGCAAAAGTTGGAGATACTCTCCGTGCAGGTGAATATATCGGTACAGTTCCTGAAGGACCATTTACACACAAGATTTTTGTTCCTTTTTATCTTCTTGGAAAATATACATTAAAATCAATCGTAGAAAAAGGCAAATATACGGTAAAAGAAACTGTTGCAGTTTTAACTGACGAACGTGGACGAGAAATCTCTGTTTCAATGTCATTCAAATGGCCGGTAAAACGAGCTGTTAAATGTTACAGTGAAAGACTTGCACCAGTTGAAACAATGGAAACCAAAGTTCGACTTATTGATTCATTCTTTCCCGTTGCCAAGGGTGGAACATATTGTACTCCAGGACCATTTGGTGCAGGTAAAACAGTTTTACAGCACACAACATCAAAGTATGCCGACGTTGATATTGTTATTATTGCTGCTTGTGGTGAACGTGCAGGTGAAGTTGTTGAGACATTGACAGAATTCCCTGAACTTACTGACCCTAAAACAGGTCGTTCACTTATGGAACGTACAATTATTATCTGTAATACTTCATCAATGCCTGTTGCATCTCGTGAAGCATCAGTTTATACATCCGTAACACTTGCAGAGTATTATCGTCAGATGGGACTTAATGTTCTTCTTCTTGCTGACTCAACATCCCGTTGGGCACAGGCTCTTCGTGAAATGTCAGGACGACTTGAAGAAATTCCCGGTGAAGAAGCTTTCCCTGCATATTTGGAATCGTATATTGCAGCATTCTATGAACGAGCAGGATATGTTCGTTTACCTGACGGAAGTACAGGTTCTGTCACAATCGGTGGTACTGTTTCTCCTGCAGGCGGTAACTTTGAGGAGCCTGTTACACAGGCAACTTTAAAGGTTGTTGGTGCATTCCACGGTTTATCCCGTGAACGTTCAGATGCAAGAAAATATCCCGCTATTGACCCGCTTATTTCTTGGTCTAAATATAAATGCGTTATTGATACCAAAAAATCCGATTTTCTTAAAGGGGTTCTCCTTTTCAGTGATGAAATCGGTTCTATGATGAAGGTTGTTGGTGAAGAAGGCACCTCTATTACCGATTATGTTGGTTATCTTAAAGGTGATATGCTTGATTCGGTTTACTTGCAGCAAAACTCTTTCGATTTAATTGAAGCAAACTGCGGCACCAACCGTCAACGCTACGTTACCGATAAGCTTATAACAGTTTTAGGAAGTGAATATTCTTTAAGCGATAAGGATAAGGCAAGAT
>JAZSDZ010000005.1:0-3786 GCA_045531435.1 Candidatus Fimenecus sp. | reverse complement strand
AAGTCTTTCAGAGCCACCCTCCATACCTCCACCTGTGGAATATGAGCAGGATGTGATGGTATCGCTCATGTCACGAACCATACCATCTTTATCAGGAACATAAAATTTTGTTTTGTAATACCACACACCAACAATACCCGCAATTAAAATTGCTCCTATGAGAATTACAATAACTGCTGTTTTCATTTTACTGTTTATGTAAAATTATTGAATTTTTGCACCACAAGCACCACAGAATCCACCTGTTACAGGTGCTCCACAATATGGGCAATTCATTCCCTGTGCCGGTGCTTGCTGACCGTATGCAGGCTGCTGATTATAGCCCTGATTCATTGGCTGATTGTAGCCATTGTTCATTGGCTGATTATAACCATTTGCAGGAGCATAGCCGTTGTTCATTGGCTGATTATAACCCTGATTCATTGGCTGGTTGTAACCATTGTTCATTGGCTGATTGAAACCATTTGCAGGTGCATAGCCGTTGTTCATTGGCTGGTTAAAACCATTTGCAGGAGCATAGCCATTGTTCATTGGCATACCGTTGTTCATACCCATATTCATACCCATGTTAGGCATTGCCTGACCAGGAGTAAGAGTGTTGATAATTTCCATTGCCATCTGCTGGAAACGGTTGTATTCCATTGTACCCATACCTTCAACACGGAAGTTATTAAGTCTTACTGTGAAATCATCAAAATAAGGATGATTTACGATAAACTTAAGGTCGAAGTTGTAGTAATACTTATATCTTGGTGGAGTATAGCTTACTCTCTGACCATCTTTACCTGTTGTATAGATTTCATCTCTGTCTTCATCAACATCAAGGCTCAAAGAACTAATCTGAGAAAGCTGAATAACGTCAGGGTTTTCTTCACTCCAGTTGCCCGGTGTTAAACGAGATACAACGAATGTACCGTTTCTCTGGTCAAGATAGATTTTTTTGTCTTCACCAAAAGTTCTTGTTGCACTAAAGCCTGCAAGAACATTTTTATTTTCTTCTCTGTAAGCAAGTTGCTGTTTAATCTGGTCAACAGTAGAATGTCTTCTCTCATCGAAGAAAGGTGAAAGCTTCTTTGCACAATCTTTACAAAGATTACCGTCTTCAAGTTTTCTGTTGCCTAAAAGACCAATTTTTTCTCCACAAATGTCACAAAATTTCTTATCAAAAAGTCCCATAATAGTTTTCTCCTTTATTTAATAATATAGTTTTAATTATTTAACATCATTAGTATCAAATACATCGCCACATTCCGGACAGAATCTTGGCACATTATTTGGGTCAGCAGGTTTCCATCCACATTTATCACACTGATAAAGAGGTGCACCTGCAGGTTTTGGTGCTCCGCAATTCTGACAGAATTTACCTTTGTTTACTGCACCACATGAACAAGACCAGCCTTCTTCCGCAGGTTTCTGTGCACCGCAGTTAGGACAGAATTTACCTGTTACAGTATTACCGCAAGAACAAGTCCATGAACCTTCTGCAGGCTGTGGAGCAGGTTTCTTACCACCACAGTTAGGACAGAAGTTACCTGTTACTGTATTACCGCATGAACACTGCCAACCACCTTGTGCAGGAGCAGGTGCTGGTGCAGGTTGATTTACCTGCTGTTGTGCTACGCCCATATTGTAGAACTGCTGAGCAGCATTGAAAGCTCCTCCGCCACCCATACTATTCATTGCCATGCCCATACCCATAAAGCCTGCCATAGCACCGTTAGGGTTATTAGCAGCAGCCAGGTTTGATTCTGCCATCGCACCTGCCATCATAAACGGGTCAGAGCCTGTTTCAGCACGGTCTTCCATAGCCTTAATCTTTGCACGGTCTTCATCAGAAAGAGTAATTGGATTAAGAGCGATAGATTCAACAGAAATACCTCTACGGTCTGTCCACTCAACTTTAAGTGCTTTATTAAGAGCATCTTTAAGCTCAACAGTATGTGCAGGAATCTGTGCCGGACGAAGTTCTAATTCTGAAAGCATTGCAAATGCAGGCTGTAAAGCAGAAATGAATTCTGTTTTAAGCTGATTGTCAATAGTTTCTTTTCTGTATTCGTCAGGAACATTGCCACCAATCTTTGTATAGAAAAGAAGTGGGTCAGTAATTATGTAAGAATAAACACCACTACATCTTACATCAACTGTACGACGATTCCTATTGTAAACAACATCAAACATAAATGGATTCGGAGTACCAAACTTGTTGTCAATAATTTCCTTTGTGTTGATGTAGTAAACTCTCTGGTCTTTACCGGTGTCACCACCGAAAGCAAAACGTTTACCTACTGTTTTGAATGTTTCCTTGATTGAGTCACCAAGCTTACCTGTAAAGATACTTGGTTCTGTTGATGTGTCATAAGTGAACTCACCGGGTTCTGCACAGAATTCAACAACCTTACCCTGTTCAACGATAAGCATACACTGTCCGTCAGCAACAGCGATACCTGAACCGTTTGAAATAACATTGTCGTGTCCCTTTGTGTTTGAAGAACGTCCACCAACACGCTTCTGCCCTTTCACAAGAAGAACATCGTTGTCAATTGAGTCACAATAGAAAAACTCTTTCCATTGGTCGGCAAGAACGCCACCGAGGGCACCCACACCAGCTTTAATAAGTCCCATATTTATTTCCCCTTTCAGAAATAGTTAATTAATTTATTTTTATCCCTTTGGCAAATCGCAATCAACAACATCAGTGATTACATAGCCGAACGGATTGTTTGCATCAGGTTTTACAATTACAGCAATGCCTCTTTGTCTTTCAAACTCAACTCCAGGAGCTCTATAATCGTCAACACGGATTTTAACGGAATATGTTCCGTCTGAATTTTCTTGAACACCATAAAATTCATTGGTACTGAATCTTTCAAAAGCATGTGGCATTACAAGGTATTTTTTTCCAGTACTAAAGTGAGCAGACACAAAGCTACTGTCTTCCGGTAGTTCAGGCGCTTTGCCTTTAAATGAAGGATACATAGCATTAAGATAAGCATCTGCTTCCCACTGGGTAAGACCAATCATATTGACATAATCTTCACCTTCAACTTCAAACTGGTTGAGAGTAACTGCATATGCCATAGTTTCGTAAACAACTTCAGGAACATCCTTGATGAGTCTGTCATTGTAATAAACATCTGACACAGCACGAGCAACGCAAAGTTTATAAAATGGTGAATCTTCTGTTATTTTTTCGGGAACAAAAACTTCATTATTCATAAGAATTTCTGTAACATATTCATACCCATCTATTACCATTAAATATTCGGCTCTCATATCACCATATTCAGCAACAAGACGATACTCAGGAATAGTTTCTGCACGATAGCACATAAACTCATAAATTTTATTTTTTTCTGTTGTGATTTCAAAATCCTTATCATAAGTTTCAAAATCATTAACTAAATCAGACCATCTAATAACTTCAAGTTTTACCTTAACGCCATCTCTTGGTGCAACAAATCTAAATGATGGAGCATCAGCTCCATAAAAATAACTTGTTTCTATTAGTTTGATTTCGCCCGTTAACTCCTGATACTCTTTGGAATTTTGTTCAGGATAAAAAGTTATAAGCAGGTCATCACCGTCATCATTTTCTTTGTTAGCAACATCCTTATCATCCTGTTTGTTTTCTGTTGTGGATTCTGTTGTTGATGGTGCTTCTCCACCTTTTTTGTCACCACAAGCAGTAAAGGAAAGAAGAAATGCCAAACAAAGAATCAATGCAACAACTTTTTTAAACATTCTCATTGTTATTTCCTCCTGTTTTTCTTTTAGGAATAACTGTTT
>JAZSDZ010000173.1:0-2561 GCA_045531435.1 Candidatus Fimenecus sp. | reverse complement strand
TAATGCTACAAATGAGGGTGGCAGATTCTGTATGGCTTGTGGTACACCACGAGGATAAACAATGAAAAATAAAATTATACTCGCAATAATTATTATTCTTGTAATCATTTTAATCGGAGTAATATATTACGTGAAAAATGTGATGATTGTCCGTGATAAAGACGGAATGGTCTATAAACCCCAAAATCAGATTACTATGAATGATGAAACTTATGATAAAGGAGATGATGACAGTGCCAACAATTGCTGAACAAAAATGTCCTTGTTGTGGCGGTGGAGTACAGTTTGACGCAGGAGTACAAAAACTGAAATGTCCCTACTGTGAAACTGAGTTTGAAATCAATCAGTTAAGTCAGGAAACTGCTGACAATGTCGATTCAATAAACTGGTCTGCACAGGATAATCAATGGTCATCAGGTGAAACTGACGGAATGAATGTCTATTCCTGTCAGTCATGTGGCGGCGAAATAATTGCCGACAGTACAACAGGTGCTTCAAAATGTCCGTATTGTGACAATCCCGTTGTAATGAAAGGTCAGTTTTCAGGTGCTTTGCGTCCCGATTTAGTTATTCCCTTCAAGCTTGACAAAAAAGCCGCCAAGGAAGCATTGAAAAAGCATCTTGCTGATAAAAAGTTCGTTCCAAAAGCATTTCTTGACAACAACAGAATAGAAGAAATCAAAGGTGTTTATGTTCCTCATTGGCTTTTCACCTGTGATGCAATCGGAAATGCCAATTTTAAAGCAACAAAGGAAAAAACATGGTCTGATAACAATTACAATTATAAGGAAACATCATATTACGATGTTTACAGAAGCGGAAATATAGGCTTTGACAACATTCCTGTTGACGGTTCAACAAAAATGGCAGATGACCTTATGGAATCAGTGGAACCATTTGATTTGTCACAGGCAGTTGATTTCAACACAGCATATTTGGCAGGTTATCTTGCAGATAAATATGATGTTACAGCAGAAGAAAGTATGAACAGAGCAAACGAAAGAATCCGTACAAGTGTAGGAGATGCACTTGCAGAAACAGTTAAAGGATATGACTCAATCGATTCACGCATTGTGAATATGAATATTGCAAACGGATTTTATAAATATGCTCTGTATCCCGTATGGATTCTCAATACATCGTGGAATGGTGAAAAATTTACCTTTGCAATGAACGGTCAGACAGGTAAGTTTGTAGGCAATCTTCCGACTGATAAAAAAGCTGTTGTAAAGGCTTCATTATTATTGGGTGCAGGATTAAGTGCAGTTCTATGTGGCTTATCCTTCCTGCTTGGATGGCTTTAAGGAGGTGCTGAAAATGATTAAAAGATTACTAACGATTTTTCTCGTTGTTGCAATCTGTATTTTTACATCAATATCTGTTTCAGCATACACCGACCAATATGTTTTCGATTATGAAAATGCACTTTCTTATAACGAAGTCCAGGAATTGGAAAACACAGCCGAGCAGATTGAGAATGAATACGGTTACTGTGTAATGTTCTGCATCACAGACGAAGAAACAGAAAATAACTATGCACAGAATATTTATGATACACACACCGACAATGAAAACGGTATTATTTTCGTTCACAATACAGAAAGCGAAATGTATCACTACTATGTAACTGAATCTGCAAGCTCAACATTTGATTTTATAGAAATGCAGGATGCATATGATTCAAACAACAGCTATTTCGGTGGAATAGAGGATTTTTACACAGTTGTTGAAAATATGTTTGATAGCACTGTACTTGTTGATGTGGACACAGATACGGATACAGATACATATACAACCGGTCATTCAACTGTAAGTAGCGAAAATCCTGCAAAAACTATTATTCTCTGTATCGTTGTTGGTATGGCTATGGGATTTATCATTATTCTTGCCATAGCATCAAAAAACAAGTCTGTGAGAATGCAGAAAAATGCAACGATTTATACAAGACCGGGAAGTTTTGTTATAACAGGCAGTTATGACAATTTCCTATATAAAAATCTTGTTAAAACACCAAAACCAAAACAAGAAAACAAAAAATAAACCTTAATCTTTAAGGAGGGATATCCAATGGGACTTTTTGATTCACTTAAAAGGCAGGCAGAATCTACAATCAAAAGAGAGGTTTCGCAGGGAATAAACAAAGCAGTGAACAACGCTGCTCAATCTGTTGCAAAAGGAAGAAACTATACTGAAACTTTTACCTTTGCATCACTTCCCACAAATGTTGCTGAACTTCAAGCGCTTTCTGAATCAAGTCTTGATTCTGCTTTTAAAACAACGGCACTTACCCTTGCGGTTTTGTGCAATTATGAGCACAACCCCGATGCAACAATTGAGATGCTGAACTTCCTTAAAGGCCCTGGTGAAATCAGCGGCTTTGAAAAACAGTTTATCAAAGAACACCTTGGTTCTGAGGGCTATAAAGCACGTTCATTTTTTGAGGGTGCAACTCCACAGAATAGTTACAAACCAAATGTTCCTTATAAAATAACGGTTATTGAAAATCCGTATTCTTTTGATAACGAAAACTGGGCAACACTCTATGTTCAGAGTGGTGGTGC
>JAZSDZ010000124.1:0-1943 GCA_045531435.1 Candidatus Fimenecus sp. | reverse complement strand
GCATTATATTTTCGTTCAATCTTTTTGGGGAGGAAACCTAAGTTTGCGTCAACACCCATATTAAGAAGATTCCAGAAATATGTTGATGCAATAAAGAATACATTTATTGCACTGAATGTAAGAAGAGGTATTTCATAATAGTACGCAATCAGATAACAACCCGTACCAAATGTAAGGAAACTTTGGAGATATTTTAAGGTGTAGTCGCCACCAACTGCAGCAAAAATTGAAAAATACTCTTTATATGGAACATGCTTTCCCTCGGCAGGAGTGTTCCAATATGTCTTCATTTCTTTGAAAATATTACCTTTTTTCTTAGCTGAGCCTTTTGCCATCAGTTTTCATCTCCTTTCGAAAGTAGTTCATTTATTCTGATATTTGCTTCTTCACGTGTCTTACCATATTGCTCCTTCGGTGCAATATTAACAACAGTCTTATTAATGTTTTTAGGAAGCCAACTGTCACCGAAGGTTATAGCTTCCTCCCCTTGTGCGCCCATATAGAACTCTTTAAGATTTGAGCAAGAGTAGAATGCGAAACTGTCAATTTCTTTAACGGATTCGGGGATATACATAACCGGACTCATACCCTGACAATAGCTGAATGCATCAGAGCCGATTTTCTCGAGTCCGTCAGGAAGTGTAACAAGTGATATGTTTTCGCATTTAAAGAATGCCATATCACCGATAACCTTTAAGGTTTTGGGAAGGTTAATACCAGTTAATGTTGTATTTTTATAAAATGCACAAGAGCCTACTCTTTCTACACCCTCCGGGATAGTGTAGGCAGTATTCTCTTTCTTAAGAGGATAAGCTAACAAAGTCTTCATATCTTTGGTGTAAAGCACACCGTCAACAGAAGTATAATATTCATTAGCTTCATCAACCTCTATTGCTCTGAGCTCCTTGCAATAGAAAAATGAAGTTTCGTCTATGTATTTAACATCCTTGCCTATATAAATAACTTCAACATAGTCGTCGGTGTTCATAGTGAAGTCACCAACTGCAGAAACAGGCTTTGATTTGTCAGGATTGTTACCGTCTTCATCACGGACAAAGTCAATAAACACTTCTTTTGTGTTATTGTTACCATTGAAGCCGAACAGCACCCAGCCTTCATTACCGGGAGTATCAGCAATTTCTGTCTGATATTCATATTCAAAAGGTGCTCGTGCCATTGAAAGAAATGAAATGGTAACGGAAGCAGCTATGAATAATACCAGAACAATGATAAATGTAGCTTTTTGCCAGGTTTTCATTATTAATCACTCCTTAACAGATTCCAACGTTGATGTTTCCTGTATACAAATAAAGATTAACATATTTTATTTGAAGTTCCAATATAATAAATCACAGCAACATTTGTGAATTATCACAAACAACAGTTGTCACTTTAATATTTATGAAATTCACAAAAATAATCAAAAACATTCTATTTGTTTTTAAAATAATCACAAAAAGTTTATGTTAATCACTATTTTTACAGATTTTTTATTGTATCTCATACCAAATAATGATACAATTAAATTACGAATTATCACATTGTTCACCGTTATTCTAAACATTGACAGGAGAGTATTTATTTGAATTTGAAAAGATATGAAAATGTTTGCGAATATTATTCTCACATGAACGATAAAAATCCTCTTAATATTACCGCTGTGGGAGAAAGTTTCTGGTGTGACAATTGCTTTTTTGAAAGAAGCTCTTCACAAATTACTGCGATCGAGTTTGTTGTCAGCGGAAACGGTGTTCTCGAAAACAATGGTCAAAAGTATTATCTTGGTCCCAAAGATGTTTTCTTATTAAGAAAGGGCACTAATCACAAGTATTACAATGCCAAAAACAGTACGCTTCATAAATTTTTTATTACTTTATCCGGCGAGTTAGCCGAGATATTGCTTAATCAGTATTTACCTGGTCATGATTATGTCTTTCACAACT
>JAZSDZ010000089.1:0-4106 GCA_045531435.1 Candidatus Fimenecus sp. | reverse complement strand
AGAGTTGTGGCAAATGACATTAATTTCACTCATGTTAATTCATGGACTGCGTGGGTTGGTGTGAACGGTATCGGAATCGGTGCTGACGGAAAAGAATATTCTGACGGACTTTTAGTTGCAACTGACGGTAACATCAGTGATATTAAAATCCCTATGAGATACTACGCGATGGCTCATTTCACAAAATATGTGCCTGTTGGTAGCCGAGTGGTGGAAACTGAAAAGAATATTTACGATTATATTGAAGAAAGGGATGCAGAAGGCAACATTCTGGAGGCAAATTACATAACAAATGTTGTTTCATTCCTTACTCCTGACGGAAAGGTTGTAACAGTTATCACAAATGAAGGTGTTGACCGTGATGTGAAATTCAAGGTTGACCGTAAAAAGATGACTGTTATTACAACAACTCAGGATAAACAGCTTGAAGAAACTTATTCAGGCAAAACAAAGAAAATCACAATCCCTGAAAAGAGTATTACAACTATAGTATTTGAATAATAAAAATCAATATTTTAAGAGGTGTTTATCATGAAAAGAGCATTGTCATTGTTGCTTGTGATTGTTATGCTGTCAGCACAGCTTACAATTCCTGCATTTGCGGATGTTTCTAACGAAATGACTGACCCGTATGAAGGACTTGAAATTACAAGTATTTCAGCAACAGCAACCTTACCACTTGTTGAATATGGTGATGGAATGTGGATGGACTGTTACTATCACGAGGAAGGCGAAATTTATTTTGAATATTCTGTGCTAAATGTTGACCCTGTATTCCACGTGATTTATGAGGACGGCAGTGAAGAAGTCGGCCACGATTACGACCTTACGGGAAATGTGTGGATAGAGGATAACCAGACTGAAAATCATTGGAGCGTTGGTAAGCACACAGTAACTGTTTATTACAGAGATGTGTCTTGTGATTTAGAGGTGGAGGTTGTTGAATCTCCTGTTGAAAGTATTTCTGCAGTTGCACAAAAGTCATTAGTCAGAGGCGTTGACTCATATGAGGATGTTTCATGGAATGAAAATTTTGAAGAATTTACATATGATAGATTTTTTGTATATGAAGCAGACATCTTTTTCACAGTTACTATGAAGGACGGCACTGTCATTAGTGGTACTGACGAAGATTTGGTGAATGAAACAGGATACTATACAAGTGTTATTGATGAGCAGGATGTAAAACCTTTTGTTGACGGTAAAAATATTGTAGTTTTTGAGTTTTTAGGTGTAACCTGCGAATGTGAAATTGAAGTAGAGCCAAATCCATACAGTGGTGTTGAAATCAGCGGTGAAAATGAATTGTCATTAACATTTGTCGGCATTGACAAGGCTGATACATATACAACAAAAATCGTTAATTACGATTATCTTTTAGTGGGCGAAGGCTATCTTGTTGCATCATTTATGGGTGATGACGGTGAAACTTATGAGGTTTTATATAACTGTAATTATGATGAGAACGGTGCACCAATTCTTAATGAAAATGTTTCAATAGAAATCGACGGATTTAAATCAAATACACTTGAAACAAACAATTGGCTTGTAGCAAGAATTGCAATAAATATGGTTGCTTATTATAGCCTTGATTATAAATCAGTAAGTGAAAATGTCTGTGGACATACTTTTGAAAGCGTTGTTATTACTGATGAAAAAGTATGTATTGATGCACTTGTTGCCATTGCAACATTCGTAAGTTATACAAATGTTGACGAGCTTGAATACACAGATGAATATGTGATTTATAATGTGGATGTTGAGACAGTTTCAGCATATATTGCAGATGTTTTCGGTTTAACAGATTTAGATTTGACAACATCCAAGTACTATGATGCAGAAAGCGGTATGATTCATATAGAACAACCGTTAGATACCAGATTGTATGAGGAATTCTCCGACTTCACATATTCAGATGGCGCGTGGACTTATACAGGAACAGTTTACGAGTATGCAGTTGAAACTGATGAGATAAAAGAAATCGGCACAATTACGGTTGTTATGAACAGCGACTTTATTGTGCAGAGCATTACATTCGATGAAAAAGAATTACCTATGGGTGACATTAACGGCGACGGTGAAGTAAGTTCAATTGACGCCCGTAAGACGCTTCAGTATTCCGTTGGTAACGGAGAATATGACGAAGAAACTATTGCCCGTATGGATATGAATGGCGACGGTCAAATAACATCTTTGGATGCACGTAAGATTCTTCAGAAATCAGTAGGTCTTGACTAGATAAAAAGGGGTGCAAAAAAGCACAGACCGTATAAAAATTGTATATGATAAGGGGTTCTTCAGGTGAATTAGCCTGTAAGAACCCCTTTAAACTGTCTGAAAACATCAATATATGAAAATTTTATACTACGAACAAACCTTGCCATTCGACGTACCTTTGTACGCCTTCGGGCAGATATAATCAAGTCTCCGTCTTGATTTTGCTCGGCTTGTCCGTTCTGCATCTATTTTTAATGATACTCCATTCCGAACATTTCAATACAGGCAGGGGACAGACGGTCTGAAACCAATGAAACTATATCGTTTTCATTAGTGCAAATGTCAGTTTTGTCTGTGGCTTTTTCAAAAAGCATAATGGCTTTTGTTTGGGAGAGCGTCTGCTCAATGAAAAAATTTCCTTTTAGCCCACTGCACACATTATAGATGTAAGGAATCCCTTTTCCTGCATGATAATTTTCATCAAATCTGCCACAATTTATTACCTGAATTCCACAATAGTTTTCCAATTCAAGAGTTTTTACTGTGACAAGATGACCTTTGCCGTAGAGATAGGCGTTTGAAAGCAAATTCAGAAGTGCTTTTATGATAAGATGTGAATTTCCCTTTATGTGGCAAGGACCATCACCACAATAGATAAAGCCAACACCTGAATCCGTTGCAAGAATGTCACAGGCTATTGTTACATTTTCTGCAAGTGATGATAATTCAACACATTCGTTATGGAAAGTCAGATTTTCATTGAATTGGAATCTACGGAGTCGGATATATTGGTTTCTTAAAAGATTTTCGTTCTTCTCACGAAAGGATTTGTCAAAAAGGAACTGCATTTTCTCGCGTTCAAACTCTTGTTCACCCGTATATATGTCGGAAAAATGCTTATAATTCATATAAAACAGCCTCCCATACTATAAATTTTATACCCTTTTTGCCTGAATATTCCTGATTTTTTATGCCACTTGACAAAAAATTCACAAAATGGTAATTTTTTCAAAAATACTCTTGCATATTTGCGCAAAAAGATATAAAATAATACTGCACTAATGCGAAATAATATTAGTATTAAATTATTTGGAGGAATTCAAAATGTCAGTTAAAGTTGCTATTAACGGTTTCGGCCGTATCGGACGTCTTGCTTTCAGACAGATGTTCGGCGCAGAAGGCTATGATGTTGTTGCTATCAACGACCTCACAAAGCCATCAATGCTTGCTAATCTTCTTAAGTACGACACAGCTCAGGGCGGTTACTGCGGAAGAATCGGCGAAGGTCTTCACACAGTTGAAGCTGACGACGAAGCAGGTACAATCACAGTTGACGGTAAAACTCTTAAAATCTATGCTATGGCTAACGCTGCTGAACTCCCATGGGGCGAAATCGGTGTTGACGTAGTTCTTGAATGCACAGGTTTCTATTGCTCAAAGGCAAAGAGCCAGGCTCACATTGATGCTGGTGCAAAGAAAGTTGTTATTTCTGCTCCTGCAGGTAACGACCTTAAGACAATCGTTTACTCAGTAAACGAAAACACACTTACAGCAGATGATACAATCATTTCAGCTGCATCTTGTACAACAAACTGCCTTGCTCCTATGGCAAAGGCTCTCAATGATTTTGCTCCTATCCAGAGCGGTATCATGGCTACAATCCACGCTTACACAGGCGACCAGATGATTCTCGACGGTCCTCACAGAAAGGGCGATATGAGAAGAGCTCGTGCTGGTGCTGCTAACATCGTTCCTAACTCAACAGGTGCTGCAAAGGCTATCGGTCTTGTTATTCCTGAACTTAACGGTAAGCTTATCGGTGCTGCACAGAGAGTTCCTGTTCCAACAGGTTCAACAACAATCCTTACAGCAGTTGTTAAGGGCGCTGA
>JAZSDZ010000062.1:0-17986 GCA_045531435.1 Candidatus Fimenecus sp. | reverse complement strand
ACCTTTCCACCTTTATGATGAAGCAGGAATCCGTAAAAATGCTGAAAATCTTAAAAAAGCATTTGCTTGGAATAAAGGTTTTAAGGAATATTTCGCAGTTAAAGCAACTCCAAACCCATTCCTCATTAACATTTTAAGAGATTATGGCTGTGGTTTTGACTGTTCATCAAAAACAGAGCTTATGCTTTCCAAGGCAATCGGAGCAGTAGGTGATGACATTATGTTCTCATCAAACGACACACCACCTGAAGAATTTAAGTTTGCAGACGATTTAGGTGCAATTATCAACCTTGACGATATTACACATATCGACATTCTTGAAAAGACATTAGGTTATCTTCCAAAGAAGCTTTCTTGTCGTTATAATCCGGGTGGATATTTCTCAATTGCAAATAACATTATGGACAACCCTGGTGACGCAAAGTACGGTATGACAACTGAACAGCTTTTTGAAGCATTCAGGATTATGAAGTCAAAGGGCGTTGAAGAATTTGGTATTCACGCTTTCCTTGCAAGTAACACAGTAACAAATGATTATTATCCAACACTTGCAAAGACTCTTTTTGAAGTTGCAGTAAAGCTTAAGGAAGAAACAGGTGCTCACATTAAATTCATTAACCTTTCAGGTGGTATCGGTATCCCTTATCGTCCTGACCAGGAAGGCAATGACATCTTCGCAATCGGTGCAGGCGTTGAAAAGGTATATAACGAAGTTCTTGTTCCTGCAGGAATGGATGATGTTGCAATTTATACTGAACTTGGTAGATTTATGTTAGCTCCATACGGTGGACTTGTAACTCGTGCAATTAACGAAAAGCATACACATAAGGAATATATCGGTGTTGATGCTTGTGCAGTAAACCTTATGCGTCCTGCAATTTACGGTGCATATCACCATATTACAGTTATGGGTAAGGAAAATGAGCCTTGCGATTATAAATATGATGTAACAGGTTCACTTTGCGAAAATTGTGATAAATTTGCAATCGACAGAATGTTACCAAAAATCGATATGGGTGATTTGCTCTTTATCCACGATACAGGTGCTCACGGATTCGCTATGGGTTACAATTATAACGGTAAACTAAAGTCAGCGGAAATTCTTCTTAAGGAAGACGGAAGCTTCCAGATGATTCGTCGTGCAGAAACTCCTGCAGACTATTTCGCAACATTCGATTGCTTTGATTTTTATAAAAAAGTTACTGAATAAGAGGTAATAAAATGTCCTTCGTTCATTTGCATGTGCATACTGAATACAGCTTACTTGACGGAGCTTGTCGTTTAGACAGGCTTTGTTCTGCTGCAAAGGAACGAGGACAGACTGCTCTCTCGATTACTGACCACGGTAATTTATTTGGTGCAGTCGATTTCTATAAAACTGCTAAAAAGCACGGAATCAAGCCTGTTATTGGCTGTGAAGTCTATGTTGCAAGTCGTTCACGATTTAATAAGGTTCATGGAATTGACTCTAATCGTCACCATCTTGTTTTGCTTTGCAAAAATGAAACAGGCTATAAAAATCTTATAAAACTCGTCTCTTCTGCTTGGGTTGACGGCTTTTACACAAAGCCTCGTATTGACCGAGAATTGTTAGAAAATTATCACGAGGGACTTATTGCACTTTCAGCTTGTCTTGCAGGTGAAATTCCAAAGCTTATTGTAAATAATGAGTATTTAAAGGCCAAAGAAACAGCTCTTTGGTATTCAAATCTTTTTGGTGAAGGCAATTACTACCTTGAAATGCAGAATCACGGTATTCCTGAACAAATCGCAGTCAACGAAGGACTTATAAGACTTTCAAATGAAACAGGAATTCCTCTTGTTGCTACAAATGATGTTCATTATGTGAACAAAGAAGATGCATACATTCAGAAAATTCTTATTTGTATAGCCACAAACCATACTGTTGACGAGGAAAATTCCCTTGAATTTACAAGTGATAATTTCTATCTTAAAACTGAAGATGAAATGCGCGAGTTGTTCTCAAAAACACAGGAGGCAATTGATAATACTCAAAAAATTGCCGATATGTGTAACTTCGACTTTGAATTCGGTAACACAAAATTACCTAATTTCCAAGTCCCTGACGGATATTCTCACTACGATTATTTCAAAGAGAAATGCTATGCCGGTTTAAGAAAAAGATACGGTGAAAATCCCGATAAATTATATATTGACAGACTTGAATACGAGCTTTCTGTTATAAGCAATATGGGTTATGTTGATTATTTCCTTATAGTTGCTGACTTTATTCAGTATGCCCGTGACCACGGTATTCCTGTTGGTCCCGGTCGTGGCTCAGGTGCAGGTAGTATCTGTGCATACTGTATGGGAATTACTAATATTGACCCTATAAAATACAATCTTATTTTTGAACGATTTTTAAATCCTGACAGAGTCAGTATGCCTGATATTGATGTTGACTTCTGCTATGAGAGACGACAGGAAGTTATTGACTATGTTATTGACAAATATGGCTCTGACCACGTTGCACAGATTATAACCTTTGGTACAATGGCTGCCCGTGCTGCTATCCGTGATGTTGGCAGGGCAATGGGACTGCCTTATTCAACCGTTGATAATGTTGCAAAGAAAATCCCGAGAACATTAGGTATTACAATCGAAAAAGCACTTACTGAAAGTGAAGAGTTAAAAATCTTGTACGATAGTGATATACAGATTAAAAACTTAATTGATACTGCAAAAAGTGTTGAGGGTATGCCTCGAAATTCCTCAACTCACGCAGCAGGTATTGTTATTACTGACCGACCTGTCAGCGATTATGTGCCACTTGCTTGTAATGATGAGTCAGTTGTAACTCAGTTTACAATGACCACAATTGAAGAGCTTGGTCTTTTAAAAATGGACTTTTTGGGACTTCGTACTTTGACTGTTATCAACGATTGCGTTAAAATGGTTCAAAAGAAAAATCCTGACTTTCAGATTGATAAAATTCCTTATGATGACAAAAATGTCTATTCACTTTTCACAAACGGACAGACTGATGGTGTTTTCCAATGTGAATCAAGTGGTATGAGAAGTGTGTTTATGCGACTTAAACCCACAAATCTTGAAGATATTATCGCTGTTATTTCATTGTACCGACCGGGTCCTATGGACTCAATTGACACATATATTCAGAACAGACATAACCCACAGTATATTAAGTATAAAACACCAATGCTTAAAAATATTCTTGATGTGACCTACGGTTGCATGGTCTATCAGGAACAAGTAATGCAGATTTTCCGTTCGTTGGCAGGATATTCTTTGGGTCGTGCTGATATTGTCCGTCGTGCAATGTCAAAGAAAAAGCACAAGGTTATGGAAGAGGAGAGAACATTCTTCCTTGAAGGTTGCCTTAAAAACGGCATTGAAAATAAAATTGCAAATGAAATTTTTGATGATATGTCATCATTTGCTTCTTATGCTTTCAACAAATCTCACGCTGCTGCATATGCTGTTGTGGCATATATGACAGCATATCTTAAAACATACTATCCAAGTGAATTTATGGCATCACTTTTAACAAGTGTGCTTGATAATGCCACAAAGGTTTCAGGATATATTGATGATTGTAAGCGAAATAAAATTAAAATTATAAACCCTGATGTGAATGTGAGTAATAAAACTTTTACAGTAGGTGATGATGGCAAAACCGTAATGTTTGGTCTTCTTGCCATTAAAAATTTAGGCCACGATTTCATTGATACAATTATCAACGAAAGAAGAGTCAACGGTAAATTCACATCCTTCTACACCTTCTGCAAACGAGTTCACGGAAAAGGCTTTAACCGTCGTGCAGTTGAAGGACTTATTAAAAGTGGCGCACTTGACGGACTTGGAAGTAATCGTCATGAAATGCTTATTAATTTACCTGAAATCATTGACCATATTGACAGTGCAAGGCGAAAAAATCTTGATGGTCAGATTGGCTTTTTCGATTTAATGAATAACGATTCGTCAGAATCCGAATATGTAATGAAAAGAATAGATGATTTTCCGTTACAGACAAGATTGATGATGGAAAAGGAAATCACAGGACTTTATATTTCTGCTCATCCAATGGAGGACTATCTTCAGTTGGCAGAAAAATTAAAATGTGATACTATCGGCGACATTTTAAATGCTGATAACGATTACAACTCAAAATATGTTGATTCGTTTTCCGTTAAAATTATGGGCATAATAAGTAATATTACAAGAAAACAGACAAAAGCAGGGGATACAATGGCTTTTGTTACTGTTGAAGATATAAAAGGTTCAATTGAAATTATTATTTTCCCAAAACTTTTTACAAAATATTCCAATATTATATATAATGGAAATGCGGTTATGATTGGTGGTCGATTATCTGTAAAGGAAGAGGAAAATCCGAAAATTATTCTCGACTTTATGGACTCTGCAGAAAATATCAAGAGTAATAATAGCAAAAAAATAGGTCTTTTCATAAGAGTCGAAAATGAGACATCTCCTATTTATATAAGCTGTAATGAAATTGTATCTTCAGCAAACCAGGGCAATATACCATTATATTTCTATTTTGCAAACAGCAAAAAGTATTTTCCGTGCAAAAAAGTATCTGTTGATGATGACTTATTATACAGATTAAAGGATATAGCAGGAACGCAAAATGTCATATTACAATTATAATTGACATATTACTTGCAATTTGTTGTTTCTTATGGTATTATGTATATTCAATGTGGAAATAATTAGTAAATACTGATAAAGGGTGATAAAATGAAAACTATAGGTGTTCTTACAAGTGGCGGCGACGCTCCGGGCATGAATGCTGCAATTCGTTCAGTTGTTCGTACGGCTTGCGAAAACGGAATGAGAGTAATGGGTATCAGAAGAGGTTATAACGGTCTTATGCAGGGCGATATGTTCGAAATGAACCTTCGTTCAGTTTCTAACGTTATCAATCGTGGCGGTACATTCCTTTATTCTGCAAGAAGTCCTGAATTCAAAACTGAAGAGGGTCTTCAGAAAGCACTTAAAGTGTCAAAAGATGTTGGACTTGACGGTATCGTTGTTATTGGTGGCGACGGCTCATTCAGAGGCGCTCGTGACTTATCTCTTCGCGGACTTCCTTGTGTTGGTGTTCCTGGAACAATCGACAATGATATTGCTTGTAGTGATTATACAATCGGTTACGATACAGCTATGAATACAGTTCTCCAGATGGTTGACAGACTTCGTGATACATCTGAATCTCACGACCGTTGCACAGTTGTGGAGGTTATGGGCAGACGTGCAGGTTATATTGCACTTAATGCAGGTATTGCTTGTGGTGCAACTACAATTCTTATTCCTGAAGTTGAATATGACTTCCAGCGTGATGTCATCGACAGAATGAAGAGAACACAGTTGACAGGTAAGAGACATTTCATCATTGTTGTTGCTGAGGGTATCGGTGGCGTTGAAGAAATGGCAAAGAGAATTGAAAATGAAACAGGTGTTGAATCACGTGCAACAATTCTTGGTCACGTTCAGCGTGGTGGTCATCCTACAGTTCGTGACAGAGTAACTGCTTCTCTTATGGGTCATAAGGCTGTTGAGCTTCTTAAGGAAGGTATCGGTAACAGAGTTATTGCTATGCAACACGACGAAATTGTTGACTATGATATTTTTGAAGCTCTTAATATGAAAAAGTCACTTGACCTTGATATGTATAAGATTGCTCACGAAATCTCAATCTGATTTATGTCAAATATAGTTCTTATTGGTATGCCCGGCTGTGGAAAAAGCACAGTTGGTGTCATACTTGCAAAAACACTTGGTATCGGTTTTGTTGATACTGATTTGATTATTCAACAGAGGGAAAAAAGATTATTACAATCTATTATTGATACTTACGGAATCGAAAAATTTCTTGACTGTGAGTGCGAAGCAATAAAGACACTTAATTGTGATAACTGTGTTGTTGCAACAGGTGGTAGTGTTGTTTTCAGAGAGGACTCAATGAAGCATCTAAAAGAAAATGGAAAAATCTTCTTTCTTAATGTTTCACTTCCTGAAATCAAAAACAGACTTGATAATATAAACACTCGTGGTGTTGCTGCTGATAAGTCACAGACCATTGACGATATTTTTAATCAGCGCTATCCGTTATATGAAAAATATGCGGATTATATCCTTGATTTAAACAATTCCAATGTTGAACAAACTGTTGAAAAAATCTGCAAAATACTTAAATAATCAAAAGCCTTACGGTAATTTCATTTTAAGTGAAAATTCACCGTGAGGCTCTTTTTTTACCTTATATATTTTTGAAAAAACAAGGCAAATTAATATTGCGACAAAAGTTCGCACGGAGGTGATAATTTGCGTAGTTTTTTTAAAATTTTATCGGTTGTATGTGCAATTTTCAGTTTGCTTGTCTATTCAATTATTATTTCAGGTAATAAAAACATTCCCGATAAAATTACACTTATTGAAAATGAAGATTATGAAAATCCGAATATAATGGGAATTGAGTTATATAGCATTGATTTGAATGAAGAGGCAGGTGTTGTGCTTGAGACTGTCAAGGCATCACAGACGCCAACAGAAATCAAGCTTTTAAATATTATTCCCGTTAAAAATACCGTGATAACAAATTCAAAAAGGCAATATGTGGTAACAGGTGGAGAATTATTTGGAATCAAGCTTTATACAGATGGTGTAATTATTGTTGATTTTGAAGAAATTGAAACAGAAAACGGACTTGTCTGTCCTGCAAAAACAGCAGACATTAAAATTGGTGATATTGTCAAATCAGTAAATGGTAAGGAAGTAACATCTTCATCTCACTTTTCAAAGCTTCTGCAGGAAAGTAAAGGTAAAAAAATAGAAATTCAAGTGTTAAGAAAGAATAAAAATGTTAAGTTGAAATTTAAAACTGTAGTAGAAAAAGATAGTGGACAGTATAGAGCAGGACTTTGGGTGAGAGATAGTACAGCAGGACTTGGTACAGTAACATTTTATAATAAAAGTAATAATACCTTTGCAGGTCTCGGCCATCCCATTTATGATGTCGATACTAACGAAATAATGCCGTTGAAATCAGGTGTTATGGCAGATGTTTCATTAAGTGGACTGAGCAAAAGTACCTTTGGTAATGTAGGTGAATTGTGTGGTGTTATGACAGGTAAAAGCAACGGAACATTGTGCCTTAATGATGTGACGGGAATATACGGATATTCTGTTACAGATAAGACAGATGAGATACCCGTCGCAGTAAGACAGGAAGTAAAAGAAGGAAAAGCTCAGATAAGATGCACAGTAACAAATTCAGAACCAGAGTATTATGACATTGAAATCACGAAAATTTATTCAAATTCATCTTCTGTCAATAAGGATATGATAATAAAAGTGACTGACGAAAGATTATTGAAAATAACAGGTGGAATTGTGCAGGGAATGAGTGGTAGTCCCATTATTCAGAACGGAAAGCTTGTAGGTGCAGTAACTCACGTATTTGTCAACAACCCAAAACAAGGCTATGCAATATTTGCCGAGATAATGTTAGAAACCTCCAACCATCAGGATAAAATAACAGAAGAAAAACTTAAAAATGCATCCTGACAACAAAAGGGTAGAGCCTCAAAACTCTACCCGAAATTTTTATATATTAATCTATATTTTTAAAAATTATTATACCGTATTTATTATTACCCCTTGAAAATTCTGAATCATAAGTATAAAATATAACTTAATATTCAAAAACTACATAAAGTGTAGGAGGACTCATTATGAATTTAAGAAGCGAAAACGTATTAAGAGGTGTTGAAAGAGCACCAAACAGAAGCCTTTTCTATGCTATGGGCTATACAAAGGAAGAATTGGAAAGACCTATGATTGCAGTTGTTTCTGCACATAGCGAAATCGTACCGGGTCATATTCACCTTGATAAAATTACAGAAGCTGTAAAGGCAGGTATCCGTATGGCAGGTGGTACTCCTGTTATGGTTCCAGCAATCGGCGTTTGTGATGGTATTGCAATGGGACATGTTGGTATGAAATACTCACTTGCATCCCGTGAGCTTATTGCTGACAGTGTTGAAACAATGATTATGGCTCACGGCTTTGATGGTGCAGTTCTTGTTCCTAACTGTGATAAAATCGTTCCCGGTATGATTATGGCAGCAGTCCGTCTTAATATTCCTGCAGTTGTATGTTCAGGCGGACCTATGATGTCAGGTCTTATTGACGGTGTTGAAACATCACTTTCAAAGATGTTTGAAGCTGTTGGTGCCAAAAAAGCAGGTATCATTGACGATTGTAAGCTTTGTGAATTTGAAGAAAATGTATGTCCCGGTTGTGGTTCTTGTTCAGGCATGTACACAGCAAACTCAATGAACTGTCTTGCTGAAGCAGTTGGTATTGCTCTTCCGGGTAATGGCACAATCCCTGCTGTACACAGTGGTCGTATTCAACTTGCAAAGCATGCAGGTATGGCAATTATGAACCTTGTTGAAAAGGATATCAAGGCTCGTGATATTATCAACGAAAAATCAATCCGTAACGCTCTTGCTTGTGATATGGCTCTCGGTTGTTCATCAAACAGCGTTCTTCATCTTCTTGCTATTGCAAATGAAGCAGAAGTGCCTGTTGATTTACATATGTTCAACGAAATCAGTGCAAAAGTGCCTAACCTTTGTCATTTAGCACCTGCAGGTGGAACACATATGCACGACCTTAACAATGCAGGTGGTATTCCTGCTGTTCAGGCTGAACTTGCAAAGAAAGACCTTCTTGATTTATCACTTATTACTGCAACAGGTAAAACAGTTGGTGAAAATATTGAAGGTGCTTATATTAAGAATACAGATGCTATCCGTACTATCGATAACCCATATAGCGAAACAGGTGGTATTGCAATTCTTTGGGGTAATATCGCAAAAGACGGTTGTGTTGTAAAGAGAAGTGCTGTTGCTCCTGAAATGCTTGTACATTCAGGCCCTGCAAGAGTATTTAACTCTGAAGACGAAGCTATTGATGCAATCTACAATGGAAAAATCACTCACGGTGATGTTGTTGTTATCCGTTACGAAGGTCCTGTTGGTGGCCCTGGTATGAGAGAAATGCTCAACCCAACTTCAGCACTTGCAGGTATGAAACTTGATAAGACTGTTGCCCTTATTACTGACGGTCGTTTCAGTGGTGCATCCCGTGGTGCTTCAATCGGTCACGTTTCTCCTGAAGCTGCTGCAGGTGGTGAAATTGGTCTTATTTATGAAGGTGATATTATTGAAATTGATATCCCTGCAAGTAAAATCAATGTTAAGGTTTCTGATGAAGAATTAAATGAAAGAAGAAAGACATATGTAAAGCCTGAACCAAATGTTAAGACAGGTTGGCTTGCTCGTTATTCAACTCTCGTTTCATCTGCAAAAGACGGCGCAGTTATGAAAAAAGTATTTTAAGTTATGTCAAAGGTTGTAAAAATTAAGTCTGAATTAAAACAGAATAAAAACAAGACATTTTTAACTGTTGCTTTATCATTTTTAATTGCTTTATCCTGCTTCGGTTCAGGTCTTGGAATGCTCTTTGCAATTCTCTTGAAAAAATCAACAATTCATATTGCAATTCCCGTTGTTTTCCTTGTTTTAGCCTTGACTTGTTTAGTTGTGTTCCTTATTTTCCGTAAGAAATATAACATTTTACAGTCAGGTGTCCGTGGCGAAGAATCTACACTTAAAATTCTTAAAAAATTACCAAGAGATTTTACCGTCATAACAAATCCCGTAATTCTCAATCGTGGAGTTAAAATGGAGCTTGATTTTGTCGTTATCGGCAAAAACGGTGTTTTTATTATTGAAAGTAAAAATTATCGTGGCGTAGTTTCAGGAAACACTTCTAAACAAGAATGGAAACAAATCAAATTTGGTAAAAATGATAAGGTCTATGAAAAGGAAATCTCAAATCCTGTAAGACAAGCTTATCGTCAAAGCAAATGTATGGAAGAGTTGTTCAGAGATTTTAATATTTCTGCAACCATTTACCCTGTTTTATACTTTGTTGATGGCCGTACTGAATTGAAAATCAACGATGATGCAGATATGAATATTGCAATTTTCAATAATGAAAACAAAATGCTTGAATTTATTAGAAACACTAAAGGCGAAAAAAGTGTAAATCAGACTGAATCTGAAAAAATTATTCGCTTCTTTAAAAGATAGTATATTGTCCATAATTTCATCATAGTATTAAGTGGTGATGTTATGGACAATAATTTTTATGAAAAAAATTATGTAAGAAAAAAAGAAGAAAAAAATCAGAATGTAATGACAAAAGTAATTATTGTTCAGCTTGTGCTGTCACTTCTTGTATCAGGAATTCTTTTTGTCGTTTGCAGGACAGATGGAGAATTATCGCAAAATATAAAAAGCTATTATAATGAAATATGTAAAACGGATATTGCAGTTTCAACTATTTTCAGTGAATTTAAAGGTGTTGTAAAGCAGACTTTTGCACCATCAATTATTGAAGAAAGTACAACAGGGGAAAGCTAATTTTCTCCTGTTTTGAATTTTTATATGGTTTTTAATATATCAGGCGTAAAAATTGAGATAACATTTTTGTTTGTTGCATTTATATCTTTTGTAATTTCTCTTAATGTGCCTTCAAATGTTATTTTAACAATTATTTCATCAATGTTACACGAAACGGGACATCTTTTTATGATGTTTATTCTTTACAACAAGCCCGAAAAAGTCAGATTCGAATTGACAGGTATAAACATATTAAGAAAACAGGAAATGAAAGTAAGTACAAAAAATGAAATACTTATTTCTCTTGGTGGACCGCTTGTGAATTTCATTATTGTTATGATTTGTTGTGCTTTTTTGTGCTTGTACGACAATAAACTGTTACTTACGTTTGCAGGGATTAACCTTATTCTTATGGCTTTCAATCTTTTACCCATAAAAAAGCTTGATGGTGGGACAGCGTTATATCATTTGCTCTCAAAAAAATATGATATTGTGTTTTGCTCAAAGGTGTTAATGATAACATCAGTTGTTTTTATATTAATTATCCTTATGTGGGGAATATACATTTTTGTGGTGAGTAAGTATAATTTCTCATTAATCATTATTGCAATTTTTCTTGTTCTTTCACTAATTACAGATAATGAATATTGAAATAAAAAATAATTTATAGTAAAATAAAGAGAATAAACTTTTTGTGAGGTCAGTTATGGTAAAAAAAGAAGTTGAAATATTACTAAAAAAAGTTCAGAAACCTGCGCGATATACAGGTGGCGAGCTTAATAGTGTGGTAAAAAATAAAGAAGATGTAAAACTCAGATATGCATTTTGTTTCCCTGATAATTACGAAATAGGTATGTCACATCTTGGTATGAAAATTCTTTATAGTCTTGTAAATGAAAGACAAGATGCGTGGTGTGAGCGTGTTTTTGCACCTTGGGAAGATATGGAAGCACTTATGCGCGAAAAAAATGTAAAGCTTTATGCTCTTGAAAGCGGCGATTCGCTTGATGAATTTGACATTGTGGGCTTTACATTACAGTATGAATTGAGTTACACAAATGTACTTAATATGCTCGATTTAGGCGGTATTCCTGTACTTAAAAAGGACAGAACGAGCCTTACACCTATTGTTATTGCAGGTGGACCATGTGTGTGTAACCCTGAACCAATGGTTGATTTTGTTGATATATTCTTACCGGGTGAAGGTGAAGAGGTAACAAACGACCTTATTGATTTGCTCATTGAACATAAGGAAAAAGGCTCAACAAGACTTGAGTTTTTAAGAGAAGCAGCAAAAATCGAAGGTGTTTATGTGCCTGAATTCTATAATGTTGATTACAATGAGGATGGCACAATCAAATCAGTTGAAAACACAGAAACAGCACCTGAAAAAGTAAAGAAAAGAATAGTTTCTGACCTTGATAATGCTCATTATCCAAAGGAATTTATAGTACCGTTTATTGATGTTGTTCAGGACAGAACTGTTGGTGAGGTTTTCCGTGGCTGTATCCGTGGTTGCCGTTTCTGTCAGGCAGGTTTTATTTACAGACCTATCCGTGAAAAATCACCTGAAAAAATCAATGAACAGTGCAGATGTATCAGTGATGCAACAGGTTATGATGAAATTTCTCTATGTTCACTTTCAACAAGTGACTACACAAATATTGAAACGCTTATTCCGATGCTTTTTGATTGGGCTTTAAAGGAAAATATCAATGTTTCTTTACCATCACTCAGAGTAGATAATTTCTCTGATGAACTTATGGAACAGCTCCAGAAAGTCCGTCGCAGTGGTCTTACTTTTGCTCCTGAAGCAGGTACACAACGACTGCGTGATGCAATTAATAAAAATGTTAGCGAAGAAGAAGTCCTTCGTACAGCCCTTAAAGCATTTGACGGTGGTTGGACAAGCGTTAAGCTATACTTTATGATGGGACTTCCAACTGAAACACTTGATGATATTAAGGGTATTGCTGACCTTGCACAAAAGGTTGTTGACACATTCTATCGCAATCCTAACAAGCCAAAAGGTAAGGGCGTTCAGGTTAATGTAAGCTGTGCATCCTTTGTCCCAAAGCCATTTACACCATTCCAATGGGAGCCACAGGATACAGGTGAAATGCTTATTGAAAAGCAGAAACACCTTCTCAGCAGTACAACGAGCCGTAAAATTTCAATCAGCTATCATGAGTCAAAAACTTCTGTTCTTGAAGGTGTACTGGCTCGTGGTGACCGTCGCCTTGGTAATGTTATTTATAAGGCGTGGCAAAAGGGATGTAAGTTTGATAGTTGGGATGAATTCTTTGATTTTTCAAAATGGAGCGAAGCATTTAACGAATGTGATTTAACAACGGAGTTTTATGCAAATCGTCGCAGAGAATACACAGAAATTCTCCCTTGGGACCATATGGATTACGGTATCCGTAAGGAATTCCTTGTGGAAGAGAATAAAAAAGCACACGAAAGTGTAACAACACCTCATTGTAGAATTAAGTGCTCTGCCTGTGGTGCAAATAAATTGAACGGAGGTAAATGTGATGCCAGAAGTTAAAAAATGGTCTATGGATGTGCGAATGTCATTCCAAAAAACAGGTATGGCAAAATTTATCTCCCATCTCGATACAGTCCGTTGTATCACTCGAGCTATGAAAAGGGCAAATGTGCCAATTTGGTTTACAGAAGGCTTTAACCCACACGCATTCTTAACCTTTGCAATGCCTCTCTCATTAGGATTTGAAAGCCTTTGTGAAACAGTTGATTTCCGTCTTATGGAAGAAGTTGATTTAAATGAACTCGCAAGTAAAATCAACGATGCTTTGCCTGTTGACATTACTGTAAAAGAAATTTATGTCTATGAAACATCTCCTAACGATATCCGTTGGGCAGAGTATAAAATTATATTCAATAATCCTGATGAATTACTTTTAAATCAGGCTGAAAAAATCCTTTCTGCAGATGAAATTCTTGTTCTAAAAAAAGCAAAACAGGGGAGAAAAAAAGTTGATAAAGAAGTCAATATAAAAGAGCACATCAAATTATTTGAATTGATTGAAGAAAATGGTAAACTCATTTTAAATACTGTTCTTTCTTCAGGAACAAGTATTAATATTAATCCTACGCTTTTGATTGGTGCATTAGTTAAAGATACAAATACTGACGAGCAGGATGTTGATATAATTAAAATTCAGTCATTTACAGAAAATATGGAGATTTTTAAGTAATGGCAACTTTATTGGTAATTATTATCTTTGTTACTTATGTTGGACTTGGAATTCCCGATTCACTTTTTGGCACAGCCTGGCCTGCAATTTATACCGAATTTAACATTCCAATTTCATATTCAAACTTTGTAACAGGTGTTTTATATGTAGGAACAATCGTTTCAAGCCTTTTAAGTGCAAGACTTACTAAAAAGCTCGGTACTCCTCTCGTTGTTGCATTAAGTACGCTATTTACTGCAGTTGCAATTCTTGGATTTTCATTTTCAAAAAATGTTTTAATGCTTTGCCTGTTTGCACTTCCGTTGGGACTTGGTGCAGGTGGCGTTGACAATGTTCTTAACACTTATGTTGCACTGAATTACAAGGCAACTCACGTAAATTTCCTTCACTGCTCTTATGGTGTTGGCGTTGCATTAAGTCCATATTTAATGTCTTTGGCATTAAAACAAAGCAATAATTGGCAGGGTGGATACAGAACAATGTTTATTTTCCAACTTGCCCTTACAATTATGTGCTTCCTGTCAATTCCAATTTGGAATAAAGTTAAGGCAAAAAAAGAAGAAGTAGGGGAATATGATGAATCAAGGGTTGTTTCAATTTCTGGACTTCTTAAAGTGCCGATTGCCCGTTCAAGCCTTGTAATCTATTATGGCTCATGTGCGATTGAGTCGGTATGTCTTGTGTGGTGCAGTACATTCCTTGTTAATTCAAAAGGATTGACTCCTGACAAAGCAGCCGAAATGACAATGCTGTATTTTATAGGAATGACATCAGGTAGATTTTTATCAGGTGTTCTTGCAAATAAAATTCCACCTAAAACAATTATTGTAATAGGTGAGTCGATTACTCTTGTTGCAATTATCCTTACTTTTTCAAAAAATCCTGTAATTTGTACAGCAGGACTTTTTATGATAGGACTCGGCAACGGACCTGTTTTTCCAAATATGACGCATCTTACTCCTATTCATATGGGTCGGGATATTGCACAATCGTTTATAGGATTTCAAGGAGCAATTTCCTATGGCAGTATTCTCTTGTCACCAATAGTATTCGGCATACTTGCAGAAAGATTTTCAACAGATATTTTCAGCATATTTCAGATAATAGCATTTATAATTACAGCGATAGCAACAATTACAATGCTTAAACAGTCAAAAATAAATTC
This sequence comes from Candidatus Fimenecus sp., assembly GCA_045531435.1. Classification (GTDB taxonomy): domain Bacteria; phylum Bacillota; class Clostridia; order Oscillospirales; family Acutalibacteraceae; genus Fimenecus. The sequence continues at coordinate 3,119 of JAZSDZ010000062.1, read as the reverse complement.
AACCAACAGTTGAAAAGTAAAAAATCAACCATTATTACATTTACTTTTCTGATTTTTGCACATAAAATGCAGTTGTAACCGGTTCAAAATTTTTCACAGGAGAGATTAAAATGGAAAAAACAATTGGTAAAAAACTTTATGAACTCAGAAAACAGTCATGCTTTACACAGGATTTTGTTGCAGAAAAATTAGGAGTATCTGCACAGGCTGTCTCTAAATGGGAAAATGATATTGCTTGTCCTGATATTATGTTATTACCGAATATTGCAAATCTTTATGGTATCAGTATTGATGAACTCTTCAAAAATGAAGAAGTTCAATCTAATGTCAAATTCGAGAAAAAAGAAAAGATTGATGATAATGAGCTGATTTTTAGAGTATATGTTGATACTGCCAATGGTGATGATATAAAGGTTAATTTACCGTATCTTCTCGTAAAAGAACTTATAAATGTTGGTAAAGATATTTCAACTGTTTTTACAGGCGTGGATTTCAACGGAGTCAATTTTGAAAGCATTTTCAAAATGGTTGAAATGGGTGTCCTTGGTGAAATAGTTACTGTTAAAACACAAAACGGAGATTATATTCGGGTGGTAGTTGAAAAATGAAAGTCGTATTTCCGGTTTATCAAAAAACATTACGAATAAGAATCCCAAATGTGCTTTTTTTAAATAGGTTTTCTTTTTGGCTGATTAAGTTGATTTTTGGATTCAGATTTTATCCTTTAACAAGAATTAAGTATAAAGAAATTAAACCATTAATCAAAATGATTAAAAGTTATAAGGATTTTGAAATTGTAAATATAAACACAAAACAAGGTGAACATATCATTATTTCAATATAAAACTTTTTTGAAAAAATACTTGCATTTTCTGTTGACTTGTGATATCATATTTTAGCATTTGTGGGAAACTGCAAAAAAATAACTATTATCTCGGGTGGTCCTCTGCTGACATTCGGTACGAACACTTGAAAAATTTTTATCGGAGGTTAGTTATGGACGCATTAAAATTAATGGCACAGGATTGCATCAAAGAAGCAAATCCAGCAATCAGAGTCGGTGACGTAGTTAAAGTACACGTTAAGATTCGTGAAGGCGAAAGAGAAAGAATTCAGGTGTTCGAAGGAACAATCATTGCTCGTAAGGGCGCTGGTGTTTCTGAAACTTTCACAGTACGTCGTGTTTCATACGGTGTTGGTGTTGAAAGAGTATTCCCTGTTAATTCACCAAACGTTGCAAAGGTAGAGACAGTAAGACGCGGTAAGGTTCGCAGAAGCAAGCTCTATTATCTTCGTGACAGAGTTGGTAAGGCTGCTAAGGTTAAAGAGCAGATATAATCGAATCGTCAAAAAGCAAACAGAGCAGAGAGAGATCTCTGCTTTTTGTTTATTATTTGTAACCACTTCTTAAATCTTGGTCACAATTCTCAGCGGTTACTTTTCCGTCATAACTCGTCCAAAATACTCGTTAATACACAAAGTAGTGCCTGCGTTTTTTGACGGTTCTGACAAAAAACTATCTCGCTGCTAATCGCAACCCGATTTATTCAGCGGTTACTTTATTCTCCTGAATTTATGGAAGAATATTTATGGTGGAGGGATTCTAATGGACTGGACCGAAATTAAAATAGAAATTGATGCTGAAAACATTGACCGTGCTGCTGATATTGCAAGTATGGCTGTACCTTATGGTATCTATATTGAAGATTATCGTACACTCGAGCAAGAAGCTTGGGAAATTGCAAATATTGACCTTATTGATGAGGAATTACTCGCAAAGGACAGAACAAAGGGTTGTGTACACATTTACATTTCACCAGAAGAGAATTACAAAGAAGCAATTTCATTCTTAACTGTAAGATATGAAATTGAAGAAATTCCTCATTCAATAGAATATAAACCTTGCAAAAATGAGGATTGGGAAAACAACTGGAAAGAATACTTTAAACCTATGAAAATAGGTGAAAAGCTCCTTATCAGACCTTTGTGGATTGACGATTATGACGCAGAGGGAAGAGCAGTATTAAGTATCGAACCCGGTCTTGCATTTGGTAGTGGTGGACATAACACAACTCGTCTTTGCCTTGAAACACTTGAAAAGCATGTTAAAGAGGGTGACAGTGTCCTTGACTGTGGCTGTGGCAGTGGTATTTTGTCAGTTGCATCTCTTTTAATGGGTGCCGATAATGCAACAGGTGTAGATATTGACAAACTTGCTGTTAAAACTGCTATTGAAAATGGCAAAGTAAATGGCTTTGAAGCACCAAAATACAACATTCTTCAAGGTAACCTTGTTGATAAAGTAACAGGTACTTTTGATGTTGTTGTAGCAAACATTGTTGCTGACATTATCATTCTTTTCTCTTCCCAAGTAGGTGAGTTCTTAAAGGATGATGGCGTTTTTATCACATCAGGAATTATAGAGCCTCGCGAAGAAGAAGTAACAAAAGCATTCCACGATAATAATTTCCAAATCATCGAAAGATACGAAGACGGCGGATGGCTCTGCTTCGTTTGTAAGAAAAAATAAGGTATTAATAGATTTAATATGTATGGTGAGGTTAACCCCTCACCATTTTTGTTATATAAAATTATAATTTATCACTTTAATCATCATCAAAACAGAACTTGAATATTGCTATTATAAAATGAATTCCATTTTATCTTGAAAAAGAAATTAAAATACAATATAATTAAACCAAAGGGAGTGGTCTTATGAAAATCTTTACATCGATAACACTAATTATTTCGGTTCTTTTATCCTTATTAGGATTCAACATTACACCTGATGTAAAACCATTGAGGGATTATAATAACGATAATAAATATGAAATGAGTATGTTGTCAGTAAATAAAAACGGTAAAGTTGTCAACGAAAACGGTAAAAAATTCGTTCTTAATGGTGTTAATATCGGTAATTGGCTCTTGTGGGAAACCTGGATGGGATTTGTTCCGGAATATACAGACGATTGGGCACATTACGACACTCTTGAGGTTTTAACTGAACGCTTTGGTTCTGAAAAAACAGCTGAAATTGAAAAGACTTTTATGGATAATTTTATTACTGAAGATGATATTGCACAGATAGAAAAGCTTGGCTTTAACTGTGTTCGTGTGCC
>JAZSDZ010000123.1:0-32085 GCA_045531435.1 Candidatus Fimenecus sp. | reverse complement strand
ACCTCTGTCTGTAAGCATATTAAGATAAGTTTCAAGTGCGTGTTTAGGAACACCAAACATTGGAACTCTCTCGTTTTTACTGACGGGTCTTGAAGTGACAAAAAGGTCTAATATATCTGCTGTTTTCTTTGCATCATCGTTATAACATTCAAAAAATTCTCCAACTTGATAAAAAACTATATTATTGGGATTTTCATTTTTAACCTCAAGATAACCTCTGTATAAAGGGTTATACCTGTTATCTGCAAATTCAACATTGTTTACTTTACAAAGTTCCTTAAAATCATCAAGAAGACTATTATCAATCCCGAGCACAGAACCGTCATCTTCAAACACAAAAGCTTCGTCAACAAGGAATTTGTATATCTCGTTACCACTCCAGAGATTATCATTATCTCTTGCTACAAGAATACCGCCTTTATAAGTCAGGTCAATATCGTCAATCTTTAATGCTGAGAGAACATCGTATAACACTTCTGTTTCTTTCGTTTCCGGCTGAACAAAGGTTAATACGGGTGTTTCTGCACTCTTTGCTTCATCAATAAGAGATTGCATAGTTTCCTTTGTACAATCGGTTAAATCAACCGCAGAGTGGAAATACTCATAATCTTCCTTGTATTCTTTTGTGCCGTAATCCGAAAGTGTCTGTTTAGCTACTGAACCGAGATAATCAAAGAACTCTTTTTCATCCGTATGAAGCTCTGCTGCTTTTAAAATATCCTCATAAGATATAAGGTTATTAACAAACTGTCCTTTACCGTCATTGCCGTCAGGATTGTAATATACCCATTCAACATTGTTACTGCCATCATTCACAAAGAAAGCATCGGTATATTCAGCATCAAGTGTTTCAGTTATTTCAACTGTTGGTGTCGGAAATCTGTCAATAACACCTTTGTCAACCTCCATAATAACAATATTAATGTTATTGTTTGCATAAAGTTCCTTCTGACAATAACTGAGATTGAAATCGAGAACTTCACAACAAGGAGTAAAGACATTTCCGTAGAAATTCTTTCCCGGTGCCATATAATGTGTGTGCTTTGAAATTGTTTGAGCATCTTTTCCGAAGGCAACATAAAATCCACCTGTGTGCATAAGAAGTACACCATCAGGATTTTCCTTTTTCACCTGCTCATACTGAACCAAGAACTCAGGCTTGTTACTTTCATCAACCTCTGTTTCGGGTTCGCTTTCAATAATAGGTCTTTCAACCTCTATTTCAACTCTTAAGTGATTGTTTGCAGGGTTTTCCTTTACTTTTTTCTCAAAATCAGCCTTTTGGAACTCTTTATTGAACAAAGGATATTGGCTGTCATTAAGGATTACAGGGTCTTCAAGTGAAAGTATAGTGTATTCATCTGCACCGATATATACAGTATCACCAAGTTTGTATTCGTATCTGTATTCTTTAGGAGCCTGTTTTTCTTCAGGTGCATTACGAATAAAATCTCGTATTTCGTTTACTTTTTTTCTTTCCGCTTCTTGTACCAACTTATTTTCAATCCACTGCGGATACATTTCCTTTTCTTTAGGACTTAAATATCTGTCAAGCCTTATGAGTTCTGAAATACGCTTTTCAACATAATTCCATTTCAAGAGATTTCGTCTTTTCGGCTCACTGTAATGGTCATAAATCTCAATACCTTTTGAGTCGTGATTTTCCCAAAAACCTGTACCGGGAATAGCATCACTTCCTCCGCCTGTACCATACTCGTTTTTCAAAAATTTGATGTTATCTTCCTTTGAAAGACCTTCAGTAAACTGACGATAAATACGCATTTTACTTTCTCTAAAATTACTTCCTGCACCAAGCACATAATCAATAGCTCCTTGTGGTAACGGAAGAAAAGCATCACCTTTTGTCTTTGAGCCGATTAATTCAATCTGAACTTGTTCGCTCGGTAAAAGTAATGCAATAGGCTCTGTCCATTGTTCCATAAGCATAAGACCAAAAACAGATTCTTCAACTTGGAACCATTTCTCCCAAGATTCCCTCAATTCTGTTCCATCATTACGCCATAACCTTATAGCATCGGAATATGCTTCAAAACCGGAATTAACACCATTTGAAAGCGTTGTTTTATATGGCTCGGCTGTAAAGAAGGATTTAATAAAATCGCTACGTTCCTTTCGGTCATTATGACTTTCATAGAACATAGCGATTTCTTCTCTGTATGGAGTTAAGAAAGATTTTATTAACTCACTTTTTTCTTTGTCTTGGTGAAAATATTCAATCCCATTCCAACGGGCATCAAAGTCATGTCCGCTTAACTGTAAATCAGTTCCTTGAGAACCGTTTCCTCTGCTGTCATCCTGATGTTGTTCATCATACGAACCCACTGCATCTGATTCTGCTCCTTCAGTTCTTCCGTCACTCCCTGTGACTTCTGCAACTGTTCCGTGAGCTGAGCCATCATCTGTTCCGCTTCGGTTTCCGTCTGTTTGATTGTTCTCATCAGTTCGCCTGAAGCTATCAGTTGTGCGAAATAGACTTTCCTGTGTTCCTGTAGGAATTTCTTCCTCAGCATACCGTACTTCCCAAGAGTAACGTTCTCCTCTTTCGGTAAGGTCAGGTTCGGGATTTGATAATCTCCCACTTGTCTGTAAGTCATCTGTGACATTTTCATTGCTCCTTTCGGTTTCGTTTTTTGTTTTTACACCCTCATCATACTCGGTTTCTTTTGCTTTGACAAATGTGCGATTTTGTTTTTTCTCATTTTTTTCGATATTTTTTACGGTACTTTCGATTTCACGAAGTCCCATTTCAGCAATATCACTTACTGCCATACCCATACTAATAACACTTGAAGGGGTATTGAAATTAAAAATATCTTCAAAATCTTCTCTGTCATAATATTCATCGGCATTGATACCGCACCTTGTCATCATCATATATCCGATTGAAGCAGAAAGTGCATTTTTTAGGATAACCGAAATGTTATCATCGTCAAGTTCCTCAAGAAAACTGCCGTATTTACTGTCATTAACGGTTGAAAGATAATCAAGAATATTATCTTCAACCATATTTCTTGCAGTATCGTCAATTACGCTTTCAAGTCCGCCATCGGCTGTGTCACCGAAAGCATTTGTAAGAGCTTCTGCCACTTCATCGTGATAACGGTCTTTGACTTCCCAACGGGGAACCTCATAACCGTAAAATGAATTTGTGTCAGAAACATCAAATACATATCGCAATTTCTGATAGCTACCCGAATAGTCAAATAATGCAATACCCGTAGCTCCTCGATTTACCCAGCGGTGCATTTTCTCATTCCAAAAGCCAATCTCTGCACAGGCCGTTGCATCCGGTCTTTGTGCATAGATTAACATCTGTTCAACGAAGTTGTATTTAAAGTTATTTGATGCAGTTCTCAAAAAGGATGTCCAATTATCAAGATTACTTGTAACTTTACCTACTTCATCATTGAACATAGCAGTAATTATTTGTAATTTACTCGCCATCAGTTGTCACCTCACTGTCTGCCTTTTTCTTTTTGTTAGGTTTTTCAGATTTTGGTTCTTCTGTAATGACTGATATATCTGCGGTAAGAAAGGAAAACAACAAGTTTTCGTTTACACTTTCCTGAAGCTGTCCGATAAGCTCAATCTCTTTAAAGGAAAGACTATCAACTCCCAACAGCTCCTTTGGTGTCAGTTTTTCAAGTTGCTCCTCTGTGTTAATGCCAAGTGAAGCAAGTTTTTCAAGCACTTCAAATTTCATCTGAGTTTTGCTTACTTTCATTTTCTTTGCCATTTACCTTCTCCTTTCCATCGTAGAATTCTTTATATACCTTTTTCCAACAGATATTACACACATATCCGTTTCGGTATCTGCAATTTTTACAACCTAATTTCTTTTCATCAACTTTCATTTCTGACGATGAAGCTCATCGTGCTTCACCTCGCTCGTGCTGTTTTGAATGAATAAACTTGCCTTGCTCGTTATAGTTCTGCGGATTAGCAGAAGGTGTCTGCCAACCGTTAGTAATACCGCCGAGCATAGCTTCTTTCTGAGCTTTAGTAACACCCATTTCAGCATTATGTCCGTCAGCAAGTTTTCTGTTTTGTTCCGGTGTATTTCGTTCATCATTGACATCCAAAAAATCTTTTTCACCTTTGGTAATAATAACGAGCTTATCGCTTTCAGGATGAATTGCATAACAAAGTTTTGGAAGAGAAGAACGAATAGGAATTACTGTACTTCCGTTTTTCTCCATAAGCTCTGCGAATTCACAGATATGATAGAGTCTGTCACCAACCTCTGTGTGGTAATCGTCTATATATCTGCAGGTTTTATATGACCTTTCACCGTCAGAATGTGTAATTTTGATTTTATCGCCATCAGGTATTCTGAATATTTCTCTGTAATGAGGAGTTATAAACCGGATACCCTTACTTGCCTGAACAAGATGTGTTTCAAGATACTTCTTTACATAGCAGTAACAGTAAAGATTGTATTCACCTTGTCTTGGATTGAGCCTTAACAGATAGGTGTGATTATCTGTATCAACTCTTATGCCAAAATACTGTTTATCATCTCCGGTGTACTGCTTTGCATTATCGTGGCAATACTTTGAAAGACTTGTTCTGTCACCGAGCATTTTGCCATACTTTTCGTCAAGACGGAGTGCATTGATTACATCATCAAATTCATTTTTAAACTCATCTGTTTTAAAGAATGAACAAGTATCGTTCCAAGTGGAATGAAATTCCGTACCGTTTGAACCGAGGTCAGAACGAAGATAACCTATACAGCCTGTCTGTTGATATAACTGATTGCTTTGCTTAAATGTGTATTTTTCAAGGTTTATTGTAATCGGAGTTATATACAAATCATTCATCGTGCATCCCTTTCCTTTCTCTTTTCGGCTCGTTCTTTCTGAATCTCATCAAATCTCTGCTTTGCCCATTCGGGGAGTTTTTCTTTTTCAATGACACCGAGAATATCTCGGCGTTCATATCTCGACTCTTTTCCGCTATACAGATTAGTACAGAAGCAGGCTGAACCTCTTGAATTACGCTCTGCACCAAAACCACCCGTACAAAGCTGCAACTGCATTGTTGCAATCTGATATTCCGGCTTGAATACATCTGCTCTGATAACCACAACCTTATTTTTTATAGAGTCTTCAGACTTAATAACTGTGCATCCGTCAGCGTAAATAGGTGCAGTATCAACCTCAATTTTTGATATTTCTTCAATAACAAGTTCAGCTTCATTCTTTATTCGTTCAGCAAAAATCTTTGAGATTTCTGCATAATCGTTTCCGACAAGTGCATCAACATATCTTTCAAATATGCCGTTATTTTCATAGTTGGCAACAACAAATCTTTCATCTGGAGAAGCATTGTCATCTCTGCCGATTATGATTTCCTTCTTGCCGATTTCAAAGGCGTGGATTACTTCATAAGTTCCCGCCATTCTTTTTTCATTCATTATTTTCGTCTCCTCTCATTACGGCATAACCGTGTGCCGTAATGCTGTAATAGTTGGCGTGGTCAAAATGCTCCTTGCCATACTGTTTTGAAACGAGAATATTTCCTCTCTTAAGTCTTCTTATTGCATTTCTTACGGCTTTTTCACCCAAGAAAGGAAATGCACCTGTTAGTTTCTTAATGGTCAACCTCTCCCAAGGAGCATCGGCCACATAAAAATCCGTATATTTTAATTCTTCTTTTATATATCCTGCAATAAGGGCGGCATTAATGCCGTATTTTATTGCGATTGTATTACTGTAATTACATACCATTTTGTCGTCCTCCTAAAAAAGTGAGGGCGACTTTTTTGAGCCGCCCTTAAAGTGAATTTATCTGCCTACATACCAATCATCATACGCAGAATCCTTAATTATAATTTTATTTGATTTATACTCTTTCTTCATCATACCTGCAGGTGTCCACACATCACTGAGTTCAACTCTTACGATATAATCACCATCAGGATACCACAGCGGTGTAAAGTGAACATTTCCATAAGAACCATTTGCTGGGAATATCCATTTGCCACCCGAAAGTGCAAGTGTTGTAATCTTACCACTTTCTTTTGAGTACCCATATTCAGGGAAATATGCTACACCATATTGTGGAAGAGTATATGAGTTTGCAGGGGCAGTATAAAATCCACTTTTTGAAGCAGTAGTTCCGTTGTTAAGTGACATTGTAATACCATAACCTGAATTCATATACCAAATACTACCACTCTTTGTAGCAGTCTGAGTATTTTTTGGTTCAATCTTTATTGAGTAACTTGTAAGCCCCGTGTAATACTGTTTCTGAACGAATTTTCCATTTTCATACACATATTCCCACCATTCACAAGCTGTACCTCTTGTCGATGAGTCATCAGGTATAGAAAATCCTGAAGGACCTTTTTTCTCAAACTGTGTATCCGGTGTCTGAACAATCTTATATGGTATTGTTGAGTAATACTTGGTTACTTTGTTGTATGAAGCACCGTCATCAATAATTTCAGCCGTTATCTTAACATCAGCATTATTGAAACCGATAGGAACCTTCCATTTGAAATAAATGTGGTTAATGTCATTACCGGGAACTATTGCTTTTGTCTTAGTATAGCTGTAAATAAGATTTGAACCCTTATACACACAGAACTTAATTGATACATCTTCTGCAGGGGTATAATCATCTGAATATGAGTTTTTGAGCCAATAGCTTGTAATTACCTCTGTATTTTCTCTGTAATCAGCATTAGGAGTAATCGGTTCAAGGGTCAATGGATGTTTAACCTTACAAGCAAGAGTCAAGGCATTATTACTGCCGTTTGACTCATAATCAGTGTTGTAAATACCCATACCTTCAAGGTAAACGCCACCCCAAATATTGATATTTCTCTTGTTCGGCACAATAAAGGTGTAGCCGTCAACAGTAATTGAAGATTTTGCAGGGATAGCATATACACCGCTTATCTGCGTCTTGTCATTCTTGAAGCCTTCAACATAGACTTTTACATCTGTGTTGTTCTTATAAGTGTATCTGACAATAACACTTTGTCCTGCTTCAAGATTTTTCGGGTCAAGAGTTGCATTTGTTGTTGAATCTATAAGAGTTATTTTTGTAAGTGCGACATCTGATTTTACAACAGGTAAATCATACCAAGTGTCTTCAAAGGTATGTGTTTTATCACTTGCCCACCAAGTTTCAAGATTAAAACGAAGCTTATTTTGACTTGTTATTGGTACTGTATAAGTGTTTAATGAACTGTTCAATGTTATTGCTGAAGATTTGGAAATACCTATCTTATTCTTTGCAGCGTCATAACCTTCATTCAATGAATAAGCATTTATCCATTTTGAACCGCTATAAGTGTAAGCAGAACCTCTTAAATATTCCACAGCAGACCATATGTTATCAGCAGTGTATTTATATGCAATATTAACATGCTGACCGGAATAGAGTTTACCACTTGAACCTCCACTTCCGTTATATGCTACAACATTACCCTCATAACCTGTTGCTGAAACCTGTGTTCTGTGAACTACGGGTTTAATTGGGATATAGAAAGTTTTTGTTGCACCTGATTTCAAAACATTTCCGTTTGCATCGATCCAATCTATTTTTGCTTCAATTTCAAAATACTGCTGTGATGCTGAAATGGTTTTATATGCACCCGTAAACTGTATCGGGAACCATTGTGATGAACTGTTTGAACTGCTTAATGATACATCTCTTGTCTGCCAAGAACCACCTTTATACTTAACATACTGTCTTGCCTTAAAGCTTTCTGCTTCGGCAGGGAAATAAATGTTATACCATACTGTATCACCTATTGTCGGGTAATCTGTCTTATACACATAATCATCAAACATATTACCTGTTGTGATACCAAAGAGTGTTGTTTTGTTACTCTTATTGCCGCTATATACATCACATTCTTTTACTGCAAGTACGGGGTCATACTGCCATTTTGCATAAAGTGTAATTGTTGCTCCATTAGTGGTTGTAAGGTTCTTTACACTCTGTTTATTTGTGTAATTAGTTCCACTACCATCAGCCTTTGTGTTCCATCCCAGGAACTTATACGATGTTCTTGTAAAGCCATTGGCTGTCAAGTTCTTTGCTACATCGTATGTCATAGACATCTGTGCTGTTGAGCCACCCGTTGCTCCGTTACCATCAAACTTAATTGTATAGGTTATCGGTTTCCACTTTGCATAGAGAGTAACTGTTGCTCCATTTGTCGAGGTCAGATTTTTAACACTTTGCTTATCGGTATAGTTTGTACCCGTTCCGCTTGAATTTGTATTCCAACCATCAAAGATATATCCTGTTTTCTTAAATCCGTTGGCAGTTAAATTCTTTGCAACATCATAGATCATACTCATTGATGCAGTTGAACCACTTGTAGCCCCGTTACCATTGAATTTAATGGTATAGGTGTGTGGTGTCCACTGTGCATATAAATAGAATGTTCCACCATTTACTGTTGTAAGGTTTTTAACACTCTGCTTATTTGAGTAACTTGTTCCTGTTCCGTTTGCTTTTGTATTCCACTTCGAGAAATCATAACCCGTTCTTGTAAAACCATTGGCATTAAGGTTTTTAGCTACGTCAAATTTCATTGTCATACTTGAAGTATTGCCACCTGTATTGCCATTACCGACAAAAGCAATAGTATATGAATTAGTATCCCATTGAGCATAAAGTGTTATTGTTGCTCCGTGGGTTGAAGTCAAATTCTTTACTGATTGTTTGTTATAATAACTTGTGCCTGTTCCATCAGCTTTTGTATTCCAACCGGAAAAATGATAACCTGATTTTGTGAATCCATTAGCTGTGAGGCTCTTTGCTACATCGTATGTCATAGACATTTGTGCAGTTGAACCACTTGAAGCTCCATTACCATTGAACTTGATTGTATAAGTGTTTGGTGTCCACTGTGCATAAAGTGTTCTTGTGCAATCACCACTGCTGATACTTGAATTTAAATCAGTAGGTTTAATTGTTACATCATCTTGGTCGAACAAGGTGCCACCTGTGGTACTTGTCCCCCATTTGGCGAATCTGTAACCTGTCTTATACATACCAAAGCTCGAATCATTTATAAGTCCTGTCGGCTTAGTGTTGTTATAAGTCCAAGGCTGATAATATCTTGTATTATCGGCTTCTTTATACACATTATTACTTGAAAGATAGTACGTTGAAGAATTCAACGAACCACCATTAGTATTATAATAAACCTTTAAATCATATGGATCCCATTGAGCATAGAGTGTAACTGTTGCACCGTTTGTTGAAGTAAGGTTTTTTACACTTTGCTTATTAATATAACTTGTGCCTGAACCGTCTGCCTTAGTATTCCAACCTTTAAATGCGTTTCCTGTTTTACTGAAACCATTTGCAGTGAGATTCTTTGCAACGCCATAGGTCATACTCATTGATGCAGTTGAACCACTCGTTGCTCCATTACCGTTAAATTTAATAGTATAGGAATTGTTTGTTTCTTCAGTGTATGCAATACCTACACCATAACCTTTTATCATAATATTATTAAAGGTTTCTTTTGATGTTGAACCTATTGCAGATACACCTGACCATAATCCTTGTCCATCAGGAGTGTAAAGTTTATTTGGCCATATACGGTTAGTATATGATGCAATAAATCCCCAATTTGAGGATGTTCCGTTACTTGTTCCACCTTTTGAACTTCCACCTAAAACACTTCGTCCACAATATGCAATTTCTGATACTGTCAATGCCTGATATTCACCTGCAAGACAGATATCGAAAATAGGTTCAATGATAACCTTATCACCATAAGCCATATTGGAAACACTACCGACACCAAGCTTTGAAAGAACATTATTTATATTCGATTCGTAACTCTGCCAAGTTTCAACACCAGACGGATTTGGAAGTGCCGTTACAAATCCCATATCATTTTCTTTATAACAGTTTGTAGTATTTTCTGTTGTTGTCAGACTCGCATCTTTATTACTAATAATACCTAACTTGTTATATTTCTTTGAAAACTTTGCAGAAGTCGAATAAGCGTTATTACCATTAGATGTCTTACGATAAACATCAATTACCTTCGTGACTTTCATATCACCGTCGGAATCGACAGCCGAAAAACGATAGCCTACAACACAGGCTGAATCCGATGTTGAACGAATAACATAACCCGTTGAGCTACCATTAACTGCGTTTGAACTTCCACCTGCTGAGTCACCATCCCAAGAAAGGGCTAAAACTGTATAAGGAATTGATGTCAGTAATGTTGCAAAAATAAGGAGTACTGCTATTATCTTTTTAATAACTATCATCTTCCTTTCAAATGAAAAATATAAAGCTCGACTTTTTCAGCCGAGCTTTCTTTGTGTATTATTTTATTTTAATGTGAATGACAGGTCTTGCCACTTACTTTCTTGCCACATTCAGGGCAAGTAGTATCAACCGTAAATCTTACACAAGTACCATTTGAACCAGTACCACATTTCTTACCACATTCTTGGCAATATACGCATGGGTCATTCTTTTCAGAATAACTTTCGCATTTAATTGGGTCGTAACAAGCATTTCCCCACTCATCAACTGCATAGAAACTCTTACAAGAATGAGAACCACAATACGGGCAACCTTTCTGTTCAAGACTTACAATAAAGTTATGAGTTTCCTTACTATCACAATGATGTTTAGCTGAATCGCAAGAGTATTCATTTACACTATCATTACCATCCTCAAGAATTCCTGACTGTGTACCTTGTGAATTTGGGGATGGTTTTTGCGTTACCGGTTCTGCAGGTTTAACTGTACTTGTCTGTGGCTTTGGTTTTTGTGAACTTGGTTTCTGTGTAACGATTTCAGGTTCTTCAAGTTTGATTATTTCTCCCTCATCCGCTGCTGTGCTTTCGTCAGCACTTGATTCTGTAATATTTCCATCAATCACGATTTCATCAACAGATTCAGTAATCTCCGAAGTAGGTTCTGTTGTGATTTCAGATTCTTCTGTACTTGGGTTGTACCCAATCATTACTGCGATGAAAACACTGACAATAATAATGCCGATTATGAGAGCAATAATTGTTTTATTTGATTTGTTTGTTTTTTTGATACCAATTTTCATAATGGTTCCTCCTTATTAAAATTTTTCCGTTAATATTGATGTGACTTCTAATGGAATGTTTGCTGTTATGGTCGTATCATTGAGAAGTCTTATAGGGATTGTCACGGTAAAGTTCACACATAACTCAAGCTGATTGCTTTCCTTAAAAGAAAGAACAGGCATTGAAATGTGATACTTTTCGTTCCCGTCACCATCTATACTATATAACTTTCCTGATTGATTTTCCAATGTGCAAAATTCCATAAGGGATGTGCAAAACTCATTATTGTTAATAACCTCTGTGTAGTCATTACCTTGCTTAATGCTGTTATATATCTCGGTTGAGTTTTGAGTAACAAAGCTGTCTAAAACAACTTTTGTATTTTCTCTGACAACATTAACCTTTGATACAGTAGCAGTATAATTATATATCATCATAAAGAGAATGACAATCACAAGAATTAGTACACAAGGCACAATATATCCTTCACCCTTTTTAGAAGATAGAATTTTCATACAGCACCTACTTCCAATACTTTTCCGATATGCCCGTTCTATGACTTGTAACAGTTACAGGTATTTGGAATACGCCCAAACCCTTTACATAAGTCTGATAAGACACCGTTACTTCCATAATATCACCGAGCTGTACTCGTTCATAGTGAGCATTAAAGTAGCTTTCTGCATCAGTATCGACATCAAAATCAAAGAATTGACCTTGTAAATTCACAACTCTTTCATCAAATTCATCGTCGAAACAACCATTAAAGGTTGCTGTTTCAATGAGTTGTCCGCTTATTTCATCAAGGTCTTGTTTGAGAACGAAAAATTCATAAATATTAAGTGTCAGCACAAGAACCATCAATAAGGCAAAGATACCGACAACAACGTCAATATATCCTTCGCCTTTTTTGGATTTTACTATTTTTCTCATCACTTACACCTCCATTAACCGAAAAGAACACCAACGGAGTTTACAATCTGAGCCAAAATAACCACAACATACATTATCATAAAACAGATAAGAAGACACATAGAAAGTTTCTTTACTTTCTTCGGTATTTTTTCAGCTTGAAGTCGTAATTGCTGTCTTTGAATATCCGAGAATTTCATTGCAAGTGAATTCCAATAAGCTGCGTTCACATCACCACGAGAAAGAGAGATAAGGCCACGACACACGTCACTCATAAGCGGAGAACCAACTCTTGCTTCAAGTCGTGTAATAGCTATTTCTTCATTACCCGATCTCATATCTGCGGCAGTAATATCAAGTTCGTGCCTGAGTTCGGGACCTGCATTGGGTGAGAATGATTCAAAGATATACAGAATATCTTTACTGTGCTTAATGGTTTTTTCAATCTTAAATACAAATCTCGGAAGTTCATATTCAATAGCTGCTCTTTTCTTTCTGATGCGATTAGCAACACCTTTCATATTTGACCTGTACATTATGAATGCAAGAATCAAAATTACTGGTGAAATAATTGGAAAAATAAAAAGAAAAGGAATAGCAAAAACAGCTATGATAAGTGACTTAACAATAGCATTTGCCATATACATTTCAGGCATAATATCCATTTGAGCAGTACGAAGGTCAGCTTCCAGCTGCATTTTCTTGTAGTCATTAAGTTTTAATTGACGAGCTATAAATGAAGCAAAAGAAGATAACCAAACATCTATACTGCTTGTTTTTTCCTTCTGCTGTTTTGCAAGATTGTTTACAGCCTTTGATGTTCTCATATACGGAATACGGAAGTAGTCAGCGAGAATCATAAACAGACCAATTCCAACGAAAATGCCTATACATATTTTTACAATCATCTGACCGCCTCCTTACGCTTTATATTCAACAGGTTTTGTGAATTTCATCAAGAAGAAATATGTGACTACTATCACAATACCGCAAATACCGAGTACGATTTTACCCGGTGTTTCGTAAATAAGGGTATGAAACCAATCCTTATTAAGAACATACAAAAGTGGAATATTACCCACAACCAAGCCGACCATAGTGTAATACTCTGCTCTTACTGCTGACATCATTGTATTAAGTTCTGAATTGACAATACGAACATCCGTAAGTTTTGCAACAATAGGTTGAAGTGTGTCCTTTAACTCTCTGTCATCCTGACATTGAATAAGGGTATCAACCCATTCACGGAAAACTTCATCATCAACCTTTCTTTTGAGGTTGTATAACGCCTGTTTAATGCTCGAAGAAACTGCTGTTGCATCACCATAAAAAGCAGAAAAACTTTCTCTTAATGGTGGTCGTATATATGGCAAATTCTCTTTTACAGCCGATACAATATCATCACTTCTCACATAAGAAGTGGTTATGATTGAAAGTGTTGTTTCAAGTTCTTCCTTTGTCTGCTTTTCATAAATGGAAATGATATTACGAACATAGATGAACGGTATCATAGCCATAGCAACAGATAATGCAGGGATAAGGAATACATTGTCAATTAAAACAGCCACAACTGCACCTGCAGCAAAGAGAACCAATGCAGAAGAACAAACAAGAGCAAATTTACTTTCCTTACCACAAGCAGCAAGTGCTGATTGCAGATATTCAAGTTTTGCTCCCAAGCCTTTTTTACGCTTTCCGGCTCGTAATGCCCTTGCTCTGTCACGAAGATTAGGCTTCTTTGAAATAACAGAGGTAATATCCTTAGATATTTGCTGTGGCGTCAAATTAAGAAAACAAACGATTGCGATAATAAGGAAGAGAGAGGTAATCAATGGGAGTATCATTTGTAATCAGCTCCCTTCTTTAAGAATTTATTGAGTTCCTCCTGTGGTACACCAAACTGAAGGAGCTTCTTTTTAAGATTCTCTGACATAATTTCAGGCTGTTCAAATTTTCCCTCCGTCACAAACTCTGAGTTTACAATTTCATTCTTTGTAATATGAAATCTGAAAAGAGTGTGATAGGCTCTTTCGCCATTTGGAAGTATCTCACATTCTGAAATGTCCATAATCTTTCTGTCGTTATTCTCAAGTTTATGAGTATAAACGACAATAGGGAAAGCCTGACCTGCCTGCATAAGAGATGTTTGGAAATTGATAGGAAATCTCTTTTGACACAGAAGTGCAATTCTCATATGAGCAGCATCAGCTGCAGAAGCGTGAACAGTTGAAACAACTGTATGTCCCGTAAGACTTGCTTCAACAGCAGAGTAACATTCAACATCTCGCATCTCACCGACACAAACAATATCGGGATTAAAACGAAGTGAAGCTACTACCAAGTCTTCTTGTGTAATGTCATATGCTTCATTATCGGAAGGTCGTGAAAGTGTATGAACGACATTGTTTATAACCTTGCCATTCTTTTTTCTCACAAGAGAGAGTTCTCGTGAACCTGCTTCAATAGTGAATACTCGCTTACCATCAGGAATTGTAGAAAGAAGTGCATTAAGGAGTGTTGTTTTACCTGAACTTGTTGCACCTGCAACAACCATTGAAACACCATATCTTAAACACATACATAAAAAATCAACCATCTTTTCGGTTGCATTACCTGATTCTATAATTTTCTCTTTATTAACCCTCGACGGGTGAAGAAGTCGTATTGAAACACTAACACCGATTTCATCATCAACAATAGGCTCTTTAAGAGCTGTAATTCTCGTGTTGTTTGGGAGATGTCCCTGTGACATAGGTGTGGAGTTATCAATAATCATACCTGAATGATGAAGAAGTCTTTTTACAATATCTACTGCATGAGATGCTGAATGAAAATGCTCCGTTGCTTTTCTTGTTTTACCTGTTGTATAGGTAATAGCAATATCATTCCAGGCATTAATGTTGATTTCTTCTATATCCGATCTTCCAAGATATTTAGTAAGAATGGAGTATTCAGCCATTTCTGTATATAGCTTTTGACAAAGCTTTGCAAAAGTCAAACCTTTTACCTCATAGCCACCATCACGAATAAACTTTTCGATATATGACTTTAACTGAGGTAGTTTACTTGTGTCTGTCAGTGCCGCTGCATAACGGGAAGATATATGCTCCTGAACCATTGACAGCAACGGCACAAATTCAATGATTTGCATTGATTATTCCCCGTCTTTCTTTGTTTTCTTAAGTTTGTTCTTTTTACCCTTTACCAAACAATAAGCAAGAGCAATACCTGAAACAATAAAAGTTGCTATTGCAGGAAAAATCTTTCTATCAGTACCGGTATTGGGAATTTCAGGGTATTCATCAATCACCGTTTCACTATCATTTTCCACGGTTTCGCTGTTTTCAAGATTTTCATCAGTAACGACTTCAGTTTCTTCGACTGTTTCACCAGTTGTATCGTTTGTACTTTCATCTGTGGTGGAATCATCTGAATTTGTTGTTTCATCTGAGTCGGTAGAAGGTTCCATATTTTCAGTTGTAACTTCGTCACGTTCTGTCACTTCCTCCGTTGTGTTCTCAGGAATTGCCTCTGTTGTGGTTGTTTCGGGAATTGTTGTATCTGTTTCAGTTGTTTCACTTGCAAGTGCTATAACTGTACCCGCTGTGGCAAGAATACCTGCGGCAATTAAAATACTGATTATCTTTTTCATTGGTGTTCAATCCTTTCTTACATAATCTTTTTAATAATCTTTTCGAGTTCTCTGCGATATTTTTTGTCCTTTGCTCTTTCATAAAGCAAACCATCAAGGTGTTGACCTCTTATCTGCTTACTGTAAGGAAGAACATATCCGATGTTTTTTGCAACACCTCTTACATCATCAATGGGCGAATACAAATCGTTTTCAGTAACATTGAGTATTCTCAATGCACTTTCTGCCTTTGTGCCAAACTCCATTTCATTAGATGCAAGATAAACCATACTCTTAAGGTCAGGAGAGATAACCATAACAATCTCATTTGCTTCTCTTAAAGCAAACTTTGATATGAGGTCATTTTCTTCGTCCGTGCAATCAACAAACACATATCCTGCCATAGTTTTGAGAACATTAAAAAGAGCATCAACCTTATCAGGTGTCAGCTCTGCATAGGAATATTTGTTTTCACCTGTTTTGTAGCCAAGACATCCAAAGTTTTGCATTGCCTTAACAGTTATCAAGTGATTCAATACATCCTCCTCAAAAATATCGGTTTTATCAAACATTGTACCGAGAGAGAATATGCTGTCGGGAGTATAGTTTGGAAAAAGAAGTCCCATTGCGGGAATTTTAAGCGAAGGATTAAGATAAATAACAGCACCATTTGTTGTTGCACAGTAAAGTTCCTGTGCCAATTTAAGAGCTACTGTTGTTTTACCTGAACCGGGTGAACCTATAACGGCAATAATTTTAGCCATTGGTGGATTCCTCCTCAGTTACCTTCGCTTTTTCAAGATATTCATCCTGAACCTTTAGGAACTTTTCTGCTGTGGCATCGTCACCTCTGTAAACAAGGGCAACATGCATTACTGCATTTTCCTCATAATTTGCAAGGATTTTAGCCTGTTCCACCGTAACGAGTACGGTTATTGTTGTAGGAAGTTCAAAACTTCCGTCTTCGTTCTCAACTACATCATTTTCATCAATACCTCCTGATGTGGTAGTAGTGATTACCTTGACATATTTGAGAGTTGCGGGAATTTCTGTTTCATTGTCCTTATCAGTCACATAAATGCTGACAATATCTCCGTTTTCAAGTTTACCGGAAAGACCTCCTGCAAATGAATTTATTGTGATACTCATTGCAACCTTATCACCTTTAAGGGATGCCATAACATCATTTGCTGTATTTGCGTTATTAGTTACTTTGCTTTCAGTAGCAATATCACCCTTAAACAAATCAGCAGTAGCATATTTGCCTACAACGGCATCTTTGGTTTTTAGTGTCTTATCGGGCAAAGCGGCTTTTGATATTTCAACAAGTTCAATGTGTTCTTCAGCAATTTTAACACCGTGTCCAACATCAGCCGTAAATCTTACAACCTCTGTCTTTTGGTCAGCAATCTTATTTACCAACGGTGAAACAACAAATGTTACTGCTATCGCAAGGACAATACACACAATTCCTATAACTGTTCTGTTTTTCATTTCTTTTCAACTCCTCCATTGCAAAAATCTCGTTCTATTACTTCGGGAGGTGAAGTAACAAAAGTAATTAAAGTTCTGTCAAAATCTTTCTTTGAAACAGTAAGCTCTCTACCATCCGAGTATATGAGCCTTACTTTATTCTCTTCGATTATTTTCCAATCGGTGAGAAATGCTGGTTCCTTATTCATCTCTTTACCTCCTTAACAGTAATACATCAGCATGAAGCCAATGCTTAAATACGGAACGAGTGGGAATGGTTGGTCTTTGGATTTTTTGATTTTTTCAATAATCAGGTTTGTAATTATTGAAATGAACAGACCGATGGCAAGACCTATAACGCCTTTTTCAAAACCGAGCAAAAAGGCACAGGCAGCAGATAACTTAACATCTGCACCACCAAGTTTATTTTTACTGAGCATTGCACAAATGAAAAGAAATCCGAATATAGTCAAAAAGCTAAAAAGCATTAATGGTAAATCGGTCATTGAAACACCGATAAGGCCTGTTACAAAAATAAGAACAGAAACAATATCGCTGACACTATGGGTCTGAATATCCGATACACTCGCATAGAGAAGTGTAAGCATAAATATCAAGCCTTTTACAAATTCCATCGACCAACCGTAGAAGAATAGCAAACTTGACATTGTAATGCAGCTTAACGCATAGTATATTGGGAGTTTTTTGTCTTCTTTCTGAAAACCGGGTGTTCTTGATACAACTTTTTGTGAAATCTTGAATACAGCAAGTGAAAGAATCACTAATAGAATTATTTGTGACACCATCGTTATATCAATAGTACACATTCTTTCAAATGAAATAGGTCTTATCGGTCCTATTGGGGTTATATATCTTGTCATAGTAAGTCCTCAAAGAAAGGCGGAGCAGAGTTAACTGCTCCACCAACAATTTAATTAGCCTGCGTAGTTAAACATTGCTTCGACTCTTTGTTCAACAGCCGGAGCCATTACTTCGTTGAAGAGAGCATAGAGAAGTGCGAGGATGAGAGCACCGATAACGACGGCGATGAGAACCTTAACACCTGTGTCAACATAAGCTTCTGCGACTGTACCATCAAGCACTGCGTGTGCCATTGCTGTTGCCTGAGCCTTCTTAACTGCGAAAGCTGTCTTTACCTTGTTTGCTACACCTGTAGCGAATGCTTTAATCTTGTTTTTCATAAATTTTTTACCTCCAAAATTTTAAATTAAGTGTGTTTGATTAACCTGCGTAGTTGAAGAGTTCCTGAACTCTTGTTGTTACCGTAGGCATAATGATTTCGTTGAAGAGAGCATAGAGAAGTGTGAGAAGGAGTGCACCGATAACTACGGCGATGAGAACCTTAACACCTGTGTCAACATAAGCTTCTGCGACCGTACCGTCGAGCACTGCATGTGCCATTGCTGTTGCCTGAGCCTTCTTAACTGCGAAAGCTGTTTTAACTGTTTTTGCTACACCTGTAGCGAATGCTTTAATCTTGTTTTTCATAAATTTTTACCTCCAAAAATTTTAATCAGTTGTTTTTGCCTGTTCATAGGCATTGAATAATGCTTCTTCGATTTCTTTACGAGCCGAAGAAGAAATAGGGTGACAAACAGGTCTTGTAATTTCTTCACCATCTTTTTGCCAAGAGGTCATCGGAAATGTTACATACCTGCCTTTTTCGTTCTGACAAACACCTACTCCGTGAATTACGAAGCCGTTGTCAAATACGATGTTTGCGTAAGCCTTTGTTGGCTTATCACCTTTAAGAATTTTTTTGATTTCAATTTTTAAATTCATTTTTGCTGTTCCTTTCTTGTACTAACTAAGAGAATATATATCTTCTTCTCGGATAGTACGGTTAGTATTAATAAAGGGGAGAGTGTGAGAGGGGGAAAACCTTTATCTGTCCTTTTCCCTATGTCTCTGAAGAACACGTGAGTAATAATCCACGGCTTTGATTACAAACTCACAATGCTTGTCCTTCGGGATATTTTTTGGAATATGACTCGTAATTCGGTCATCCCTGAACGGAGATTTTTCCTTTTGGTTAGGTTTTTCTTCGTCCATAATTGTGTCAATAACATCTTTTGACAGTTTGCCTTGCTCTGCGAACTTCCTCATTCGCAAAGTTTGAGCGTGAGAAGGTGTACAGTCGTTATACTCAATAGCTTCAAATATCCACTTTTGAGCGTCTTGAGAGAGATACGAAATTTCCACAGCAGGTCGCATTGCAATGAACTTTTCATCTACGAGATTTAAAAGTTCAGGTATGAGATTGGTTAATCGTATATACCTTCGCACCTGAGTTTGACTATCGCCACTTTCTTGCCCAACTAATTGTGCAGATTCAAGTCCTTTTAACTTCCCACCCAGTGGGTAGGAAGTTAAATCTGTTCTTTGTCCCTGTCGGTTCATAGCTTCAAGTCGCATCTTATATGCGAATGCTTTTTCCGAAGGTAAGATTTCATCTCTTTGCAGATTACTGTCCACCATAGAGAGGATTGCTTCGTCCCTTGTAAGTTCCATTACTCTTGCAGGTATCTTTTTAATATTTGCAAGTTCAAAGGCTCTTTTTCTTCGGTGTCCCGAAACCATTTCATACTTTCCGTCTTCCACAGGTCTCACGAGTACAGGTTGAATTAGACCTCTTGTTCTTATACTCTCAACGAGTTCCAACATTGCTTCATCGTCCTTTACCTTGTACGGATGGTCTGGAAAATCACGGATTTCTGAAATAGGGATTTCCATCAGTCGCTCTCTTTTGAGATCTTCACGGCTTTCATCTGTTTCAAACAGTTCATCGTATGAAGTCAGAGTTACTTTTGACACGTTGTCGTTCTTCTTTGCCACCGCTTAAAACCTCCTTTGTGAATTTTTCATAGGCTTCTGCCACCTTACCGTTCCCATCGTGTTCAAAAATACTTTTACCCTCTACCGTACTTTCTTTTGCTTTAACGGAAATAGGGATAGTCGTATCAAACACCGTTGGGTTTCTGCCATAGGTTTGCCTGATGAGGCTCACAACTCCTCTGTGTAACCTTGTTCGGTTATCTGTCATTGTGAGTAAGATGCCATCAATGTTTAGTTCCGGATTCATTCGCCTTTTTACACGAGCGATTGTGCCAAGCAGTTGTTCAAGTCCCTTTGCTGATAAAAATTCAGGTTGTGAGGGAATGATTACACTATTAGCGGCACACAAAGCATTGAAAGTCATCATACCGAGAGAAGGCATACAATCTATGAGAATGTAGTCATAGTTGTCCTTCACTGAGTCGATATATGATTTCATCACTCTTTCTCTGCCCATTTCAGTAACCAAACGAATTTCAATACCGGACAATTCAATGTTTGCAGGCATTAAGTGCATACCTTCATCGGTCTTTAAAACACCGAACCCTGACGGAAGCTCTTTACATTCAACTATGCTCTCCATAACATTTGAGAGTGTTGAATTGAGCTCGTCAGGGTTCTTAATGCCCAATGAAATTGTCAGACTTCCCTGTGGGTCAGCATCAATTAATAATACTTTTTTACCCTGTCGGATTAGTCCTGCACCTAAATTTACTGCTGTTGTTGTTTTGCCAACGCCACCTTTTTGGTTGGCAATGGCGATTACTTTGCAATTTGACATTTTGCTGTTATTACCTCCTTGATATTACCTTTCACAGTTCTCCACCTTTATTGCGATAGCTGACTGCTATCTGTGCTCAGGTTTTGATTTTGCACAAATTACATTCCAATAATCTGTGTAGCTACATACCAAAGCGGAATAACAACGTTGAAAGCCAAGCCTCTGCCGATGTTATATACGATTGCTGCTGCAAGCATTTAACATACCTCCTTTCTAAATAAAAATACCGCTGTTATTTTTTGAATAACAACGGTTATGTAAGTGCTTTCTTCCAATTATGGAATAAATTTGAGCAATAAAAAAGACCGATAATCTTAAAAAGAATATCGGTCTAAAATAGCTCTCAAAAGCACATTTTAACAATTATTAATCTTTACTGGGCATTACCCAAAAAGCGCATATAAGCCAATTAAAGCGAAAACAAATCTATTATTTTCATACACATATAGTACATTCATATGTAACAACCCTTTTATGACCATTTGAGTTCCTATCCATTCTTTCAAAACTCCATTTCCGTACAGGCCATATATTATTAACCATCTGACCGCCGACAGAACCTGCCTGCTTTGAAGTAAGGTCACCGTTATAGCCCTGCTTAAGATTTACGCCAACTTCAGAAGCTGCTTCCATCTTGAAACGGTTAAGAGCTTCACGAGCTTCAGGTACTACGTTCTTATTACCTCTTGACATCTGAATACACCCCTTATCAATTAAAGTTTTTATATCAATTGCGTTTGCAGTAGTAGTTTAGGCAATTCATTAACTTTTATTATTGATAATTTTTGTTAATTCGACGAATAATCTCTCAATGAACAAAACTTATATCCCTGTCTTTTTGCTTCATCAATAATATTGTTGAGGGCATTTGCATTATCAGGTGAAACGGAATGAAGAAGTATTACTGCACCGGGATGAAGTCTTGAAACCACTTTTTCATAAGCATACTGCTCACCCTTCTGGCTGTTAAGGTCCCAATCGGCATACGCCAAGGACCAGAAAACACTTGTATAACCAAGAGAGTCAACTGTTTTTAATGCAGTTTCGGTATATTCACCTTTGGGAAATCTGAAATAAGGCTCACTGTAATTAAAATTTTCTTTCAAATAACTTTCCATACCTTTGATTTCCTCTGTCATCTGTGATGTGGAAATTTCTGCAAATGACGGATGAGTTACGGAATGATTTCCCACAATATGACCTTCACTTATCATTCTTTTAATAAGTTCAGGGTTTTCCTTCACCTGTGGCAGAGTGCAGAAAAATGCTGCATTTACATTCTTTTCTTTTAATATATCAAGAATTTTTTCTGTATATCCGTTTTCGTAACCACAGTCAAAAGTCAGATAAAGCCTTTTATCTTTTGATTTTGTATCAAGGCAGAATGCGTTGAACTGATTTTCTTCAAAATACCTTTGGGCATCTACTGAAATTTCGTTTGGTTTGCCGTCTTTTGCCACACCATAGCTATGAGATTTTTTCTCCTTGTTGCTTTGTGCCATAGGTTCAATTACAAAGGATGTTTCGGGCATATTTTTGCTTTGTTTAGTGGTATTTGTTGTATCATTTACACTATCATCTTTTGTTACAACAGTACAAGAGGACAACAGGCAGATTACAGATATTACACAAATGAATTTTGTTATGATTTTCATTTGTATTTACCTTAATTCATCATTTTGTTGACGCTATCCACAACATCATTTACTGTGCTCATTGCCTTTTTAGCTGTCTTTTTCATCTTCTTTTTAGTTGACTTATCTGACATTGTGCCTGTCATAGCCATCGCTGCTGTACCTGCAAGCATACCTGCACCTACAATCTTACCAACTTGCTTTTTATCCATTTTTCCTTCCCCTTTCTTTCGTATTTGCTCATAAATCATTTTTAATGAGCAATAATATTTTTTGAAAGAAAGTAAAAAAAATAAGTAAAATGTATTTTAAAATATTTCTAAAAATGTTATACTTTGATTTAGAAATTATTAAAAAAATCAAGGTGATTAAAATGACATTAAACATAGTAATGGTTGAGCCTGAAATTCCACAGAATACAGGGAATGTTGCCCGTACTTGTGCTGCAACAGGTGCAAGGCTTCATCTTGTAGGTAAAATGGGATTTACTCCTGATGATAAAAAGTTAAAACGAGCAGGACTCGACTATTGGTATCTGCTTGATATTACATATTATGACACAATGGAAGAATTTTTTGAGAAAAACAAAGGTGGAAATTTCTTCTATTTTTCAACAAAAGCACAGAAAAGACATTCTGATATTTCATATCCTGACAACACATATCTTGTGTTTGGCAAGGAAACTGCAGGACTTCCTGAAAAACTGCTTTTTGAAAATGCTGATAAATGTGTTCGTATTCCTATGATTGACGAGGCAAGAAGCCTTAATCTTTCAAATGCTGTTGCAATCGGTGTTTATGAAACATTAAGACAATGGGACTACCCACAGTTGTTGGAATCAGGTGAATTGAGAGATTATCTATGGGCAGACCAACAGTAGAGACTGACACCAGTTGTTTTACACTTATAATCATCACGACAAATTAGAATTTTGGTGTTGACAATGGGTTAAAATAAGTATAAAATATATACAATATTTATAAAGCGTTGAGAAAGAACGACGGATAATGTGGATTTACAGAGAGATTTCGGTTGGTGCAAGAAATCAGTTCAGTATCCTGAGACCACTTTCGAGCATTGGTGAAAACGGTTTTTCGGTTAAGCCAATCGTATTGACTGCGTTAAAGTTATTTGAGTGGCAAAGCATTTTTTGTTTTGCAATACGGGTGGAACCGTGGAATGTTGTTTATTAGCATTTCATCCTGTTTTTATGGGATGGAGTGCTTTTATTTTTATGTATTTAATGAAAAGGAGAAATATATTATGGTTAAAGTAACACTTAAAGGCGACGTTATTAAAGAATACGAAGCCGGTACTACAATTGCAGAAATTGCTAAATCTATCGGTATGGGTTTATACAAATCTGCTTGTGGTGGTAAAATTGACGGAGTTTATTGCGATTTAAGAACTGCAGTTAATGCTGACTGTGCTCTTGAAATCGTTACTTTTGATGAAATTGAGGGTAAAAAGACTTTTTGGCATACTGCTTCTCACATTATGGCACAGGCTGTGAAAAATCTTTATCCTGACGCAAAACTTGCTATTGGTCCATCAGTTGACAACGGTTTCTACTATGACTTCGATTCAGAGGTTTCATTTACTCCTGAAATTCTCGAAAAAATCGAATCAGAAATGAAGAAAATTGTTAAGGCTGATTTACCACTTGAAAAATTTGAATTATCCCCTGCTGACGCTCTCGCTATGATGGAAGAAAAGGGTGAAATTTATAAGGTTGAGCTTATCAACGAACACGCTGACAAGGGTGAACCGATTTCATTCTACAAGCAGGGTGATTTCACAGAGCTTTGTGCAGGTCCTCACCTTATGTCAACAGGTGCAGTCAAGGCATTCAAACTTACAGCTTGTACAGGTGCTTACTGGAGAGGCAACGAAAAGAATAAGATGCTCCAGAGAATTTATGCTACTGCATTCCCAAAACAGTCAGCACTTGACGAGCATTTAGCACAGCTTGAAGAAGCAAGAAAGCGTGACCACAATAAATTAGGTCGTGAGCTTGAGCTCTTTACAACAAGTGAACTTATCGGTCAGGGTCTTCCGATTATGCTTCCAAAGGGTGCAAGAATTATTCAGACTCTTCAGCGTTGGGTTGAAGATGAAGAACAAAAACGTGGTTGGCTCCTTACAAAGACTCCATTTATGGCAAAGAGTGACCTTTACAAGGTTTCAGGTCACTGGGACCACTATCTTGACGGTATGTTCGTACTTGGTGACCCTGCTAAAGAGGAAGAAGGCGAAGAAGTGTTTGCACTTCGTCCTATGACTTGCCCATTCCAGTATCAGGCATATTTAAATCGTCCTCGTTCATACAGAGATTTACCATTAAGATACAACGAAACATCTACTCTTTTCAGAAATGAAGCATCAGGCGAAATGCACGGTCTTATCCGTGTTCGTCAGTTCACAATTTCAGAAGGCCACCTTATGTGTACTCCTGAACAGCTTGAAGAAGAATTCAAGGGTTGTCTTGAACTTGCTATTTATATGCTTAAGACTCTTGGTCTTTATGAAGATGTGTCATATCGTTTCTCTCAGTGGGACCCTACAGATACAGAAAAGTATATCGGTACACCTGAACAATGGGATGAAGCACAGGGTATAATGGGTAAAATCCTTGACCACCTTGGAATTGAATACAAGGTTGGTGTTGGTGAAGCTGCTTTCTATGGTCCTAAACTTGACATTCAGATTAAGAACGTATTTGGCAAAGAAGATACACTCATTACAATTCAGGTTGACCAGCTTCTTGCTGAAAAATTCGGTATGGAATACACAGACAAAGATGGTTCAAAGAAAAATCCATATATCATTCACAGAACATCAATCGGTTGTTACGAGCGTACACTTGCTCTTCTTATTGAAAAGTATGCAGGAGCATTCCCTCTCTGGCTTGCTCCTGAGCAGGTAAGAATCCTTCCTATTGCTGACCGTCATCACGACAAGTCATTTGAAATTAAGCGTGAGCTTGAAAAACTTGGTATGCGTGTTACTGTTGACGACAGAAGCGAAAAGACAGGCTACAAAATCCGTGAGGCTCGTCTTCAGAAGCTTCCATATTGGGTAATTGTCGGTGACAAGGAAGTTGAAGAAGGTTCAGTTTCTGTAAGTAAGCGTGGTCAGGGCGACATTGGCTCAATGAGCTTCGACGATTTTGCTGCTATGCTTAAAGAAGAAGTTGAAAACAAAGTAAGATAAGGAGAATTAGCGTGAAAAATCACGCTAATTCCCAATTATATGTCCCTCGAAATTTGATAATCTCAAATTTCGAGATTGACTAAATTTCCATCACGCCTTATCCGGCTACAGTAAGGGGTGATATGATTCTTTCATACGAAATTGTAGCCGGAAAGGCTATGGAAATTGTTATGTCAACTCCACTTACCGTTACAGTCATTACTGACACTCATTATTATTCTAAAAAACTTGGTACATCAGGTTCTGCTTACGAAATTGCCAACAATAAAAGTGGTGTTTTGTTAGCAGAAGCACCTGAAATGCTTGAGGCTGCTTTTGCACAGATTGCAAAAGATAACAGAACTGATATTGTTCTTCTTTCAGGTGATACAACAAGCAACGGTGACTATGATTCTCATAACGAGTTTATTGAAATGCTTCGTGACCTTAAATCAAAGGGCAAGAGAGTATATGTTCTTACTGCAACTCACGACTACAAATGGGACGGTACACATCACAAATATGTGAATGATGAAAAAGTTACTATTCCTGCTGCAAAGCGTGAAGAGCTTTATGATATGTACAAGGAATTCGGTCCTGACGAGGCTCTTGCTGTTCATTTACCAAGTATGTCATATATTATTCAGTTACAAGACGGATACAGACTTTTTGCACTTAACGACGATACTAACTTAAATGGCAAAAGTGGTTTTTCTGACGAGCTTTTTGAGTGGATTAAGGAACAGATTGCTGACGCAAAGGCTAATAACCAGTTTATTGTTGCAATGACTCACCATCCACTTATCGCACCATCACCTATGTACGAGATTATCGGCAAGGGTGATATGATGGGCGATTATGAAATCCGTCGTGAAGAGCTTGCTGACCTTGGTGTTCAGTTTATGCTTACAGGACACACTCATGTACACGATATTGACAAACACGTAAGTCCTAAGGGCAATTATTTCTATGATATCTCAACTGCATCAACTGTTGGCTACCCTGCCACAATAAGAAACATTGTTTTTGATGCTGAAAATAAGGTTGTTACAACAACTACGGACTTAATTACTGAGCCTGTAAAATTCAGCACAAAGGGTAAGGATTTACAGACATACCTTGCTGACCATATGATTGGTATGATTAGAGATGTTATTAAGGCTGCAGGTGAAGACATTGACAAGTTTGCCGATATGGCAACTGCTATCAGTATCAAGAAAAAGGTAAGCTATAAAATCGGTTGGATTTTAAAGCCTGTTTTCAAATTTCTTAACAAGCTTAAAATCGGCACTGTGGGTAACTGGACAAGAGCTGAAACAGGTCTTAAAAAGGAAGACTATGCTGACATTAAAGACAAGAGTGTTGTTGATTTTATTGTTGATTTGGTTCTTAATCTTTATGGCGGAAAGAGCCTTTACACTCCTGACGACAATGAGTACAAAATCGCAATCGGTCTTATTAACATAATCGACTCAATCATTAAGGTTTTACATATTCCACTTAAAAAGCTTATCAAGGTTTCTGATTCAGTCCGCGGTATAATTGAGCCATTACTTTATAATGCAGGGATTCCTGCTTATGATGCAATAATGCCGATTATGCCTGTTTATGAAGGTGACGAAGTCGGTCCACAGCCTGAACCTGTGCCAAAGGTTACAACTGTAAAGGACAGTAAAAAAGGATTGCCGATAATCATAATCACAGTTCTTCTTGTTTTACTCCTTTTCATTCCGCTTCTCCTTCTTCTTTTAATCGGATTTGTTATAAATCAGATTAAATACGGAAAATATCTTAAATAATAAAATATTTTATTGAGAGGTAACGCAAAAAGTGTTACCTCTTTTTTATGCAATCGGTATGATTATAAGTTTAATTCGATTATTTAAATTATGTTTTGTGCAATGGTACAAAGTTTTTACTCAAAATTTTACTAATCACACAAAAACATGACGGTTTTAGTTAATTTTTAAGAAAAATCGCTTTTTTTCTTGATTTTTCCTAAAAATTGTCATATAATTATATTATATATTGAGGTTAATATACGCATTTTTCACCTATGATGGAGGTTGTTTGTTTTGAGTGGAGATTTACATTGTCACACAAGGTTATCAGACGGTACTTTAGGAATTGAGGACCTTATTAATTTTGCAAAGAAAAAAGGGTTGGATACAATCGCAATTACTGACCACGATTGCCTTGCAGGTACAGTAAGAGGTAAGATTATCGGTGCAAGACAGGGAATCAATGTTATTCCCGGTGTTGAGCTTTCTGCAACTGATATGGAAAAAGAAAAAAATGTTCATATTCTTTGCTATTTACCTGACTCACCTGATATGCTTGAAGGATTATGCAAGAGAAATTCTTTAGCGAGAAAAAAGGCATCACATTTCATGATGCTCCAGGCTGCTAAGCGCTTCCCTATTTCCACTGAATTCATCACAAAGTGTGCGACAGGCTCAACAAACCTCTATAAGAAACACATTATGCAGGCTCTCATTGAATGTGGTTATGCTGATTCATTTAACGGTGGATTATATGACGAATTGTTCTCTGCAAAATCAGAAAACAACATTCTTGTTGTACCGAAATATGAAGATATCAAGGATGTAATTGATACAATTCATACTGCAGGTGGTATTGCAATTCTTGCTCATCCTTATGCATCTGAATGTGTTGACGAAATTTCAAGATACATTGAATACGGTATTGATGGTGTTGAGGTTTTCCATCCAAGTGCTGACGAGGAGCAACAGGCAAACCTTAAAAAGATTGCCACAAAAAATAAAATTCTTATGACCGGTGGCAGTGACTTCCACGGACTTTATAATACATACAAGGTTTCTTTAGGCGATTATTCGACTCCTGACGATTGCTTACGCGCTCTTCAGACATACAAAGCAAAGCAAAAGAGATTGCAGAAAAAATTAGCACAACAGGCTTCTGAAGAATAATCAGCCAACATTCTGAATAGTTTATAAAAAGGAGGGTTAATATGCTCTTTGATGATAGCGATGTAAAAATCTTTACTGACAGCGACACTTCTGAAGAATCTTCACACGAGGTTCATATTATAGCTGAAATGACAAAGCACAGAAGCAACGGAAACATTTTAAAAGCAAAACAACTTGGTAAGCACCTTGCTGAAATATTTGTTGACGAGCCAAGTCTTCTTTCACAGCTTGAGGGTGAAGTCGGTAAAATTCAGCGTGATGATAATACGATGTATCAAATCAAGGTTTTGCTTATATTTACAGCAGAATATTGTATAAACCACTATCTTCCTGCTATGTTGTTGTCAAATACGGCTGTAAACTCTCTTTACGACACAGTTATTAAGAAGGCACAGTCATTTTACGAAAGGCTTGATGATGCGGCTGAATACAGCTTCTATTATCTTGCAGTAAGAAAAGGAATTGACATTTCAAAAAATATTGGTGTTTCATTTGCTATGCTTTGTGGTGCTGATAAAAATGAGTATTACACAAACCTTGGTAAACGACTTTTTGAAGTGGCAGAACACGAAATTCAGAAGATTATTGATAGATTTGATTTCGTGAAATAAATGAATATAAAAAAATTAACGGACAATCAAAAATGATTGTCCGTTTTTTGTTGCATTTTAAGAAGATAAATTGATAGTTGTGTGGGTAGTATGTTTTGATACTCCAGCAAATTATAATTTTATTTATACAATGATTTTAAGAGTGCGATTTCACGGGCATAACCGTCGAGCTCATTTGGAGTTTCAAGGAAGAATGGAAGATTGCGAAGTGCAGGGTGATTAATGATTCTTTCAAATGCTTCTGCACCGATTGAGCCATCACCTATCTTTTCGTGTCTGTCCTTATGACTTGCAAAAGGATTTTTACTGTCATTAATATGAATTGCCTTTAATCGGTCAAGACCGATAACCTTATCAAATTCAGTAAGAACGCCGTCAAGGTCATTTACAATATCATATCCAGCATCATACACGTGACAGGTATCAAGACAAACGCCCATTTTATCACTTAATTCAACACGGTCAATTATTTCGCGAAGCTCTTGAAATTTACTACCAACCTCGCTACCTTTACCAGCCATAGTTTCAAGAAGGACGGTTGTTGTCTGCTCTTTCCACATAATTGAATTAAGCATTAACGAAATCAGCTCAATCCCTTTTTCAACGCCCTGCCCAACGTGGCTTCCGGGATGGAAATTATAAAGATTATCAGGGATATATTCCATTCGTTTAAGGTCGTCAAGCATTGTGTTATGAGCAAACTCACGGACATATTCCTTTTCGCCACAAGCATTAAGAGTATATGGCGCGTGGGCAAGAATTTTAGAGAAATTCTTTTCCTTAATCAAATCATTGAGTTTTCGGGCATCATCAGGGTCAATGTCTTTTGCACTGCCCCCTCTTGGGTTTCTTGTGAAAAACTGAAATGTGTTGGCATCAATTGAAAGTGCCTCACATCCCATATGATAAAAGCCCTTTGATGATGATAAATGACATCCTATATTAAGCATTATTAACCTCTGTGTTTTTCTTCAACAACTATTTTCTGCTTTTTCTTTGTACCGTAATAACCCTTTGTAACAAAGTATGTTACAGCACCTGCAACAACTGTAACCACGCCTGCAGTTGCAAGAATGATTATGTAAATATATGATTGGTTATTATTGTTATTATTTTCCTGAATATTTTCATTTGATGTTGGTTCAAGTAATGAAAAATCTTCAGTTGTTGGCATTGTAACAAACGGCACTGTTGTCTGAGTCATTTCAGTTGTGCTTTCTTCAACAGTTGTAGATTCATCCATAGTTGTTGATTCTGTCATTTCAGTTGTGCTTTCCACAGCTGTTGTGCTTTCAGCAGCACCCTTGCCCACAGTAACAGTATAAACAACTGACCAGTTATTTGATTTTGCAGTTATTTTAACAACGCCTTCTGATACAGGAGTTACTGTACCGTTTGCATCAACAGTAGCAATCTTTGTATCGGATGAAGTCCATGTTGTTTTGAAATTATCACTTGTATCAGCAGGAACTTTAACAACTGCTAATTTAAGTGTTTTACCCATTTCAACAGTTCTTGTTGTGTTACCGTAAGCCTTGATTCCTGTCTGTGGAACACTGACATTAACCTTACAGGTTGCAGTTTTACTTCCGACCTTTACAGTAATTGTAGCAGAACCACCTGCTACTGCAGTAATAACACCGTCATTTGAAACAGTTGCAACATTGTCATCAGATGACTGGAAAAGAACAAGCTTATCAGTTGAATTTTCAGGTGTTACAGTAACCTTGAGTTTATGTGTTCCGCCTTTTTTAAGTGTAATACTTGTCTTATCAAGTGTAACCTTTTCAGCAGGAACATTTACCTTATTTGAAACTGTAACATAACTGTGTGTAGCTGAAGCTTCGTGAACTACACCGTCATCATCTGTGTTTTCAGAGCTTGAAAGTGTCAAGCCTGTTTTACCCTCAGCTTTAAGAATTTTGAAGCTGACTGTAAACACTGTACCGCTTGTTTTTGAGTACATACCTGAAAAATTCACAGCAGAGCCTGTATCATTGATACTACTACCTGCAACAACCGCATCACCTGCTGCACAGCTTACAACCTGAAGGTCAGCAGAGTTATATGCAAGTGAAACATTTGCTCCCCAGATTTCAATTGCTGAATTCATTGTGACGCTTACAGTTACTGTTTCCCCTGTTGCACCTGCTGCTGAAGAAACTGAATAATGAACATCAGCCGCTGATACAGGAATAACGCAGAATCCTGATACAACAAGCATCAACGCTACTAATGTTGATAAAAATTTAATACTCTTTCTCATAAATATCACCTATATAAAAAGATATATATTAATTCTATAATATTTGGTATAAAAAGTCAATTAATGATGCCATAAAAAATGGTAAGGAAAAATTATCCTTACCACCCAATCTTATAAATTTAATACTGATGATGCTATAAAGAAATAAATAAGAAGTGTTACAGCATCCACAATTGTTGAAATAAACGGACTTGACATAACAGCAGGGTCAAAGCCGATTTTCTTTGCAATAACAGGAAGAATTGAACCTACAACCTTCGCAAAAACTACTGCAGCAATCATTGTAACACTTACAACAAGTGCTATTTCCCAGCCAATATCATTAAAAATCATAAGCTTTAAGAAATTGACAACTGCAAGTGCAATACCACAGATAAGTGCAATCAAAAATTCCTTGAGTACAACCTTCAATGTGTCCTTGAATTCGATTTCACCCAATGAAATACCACGAATAATTGTTGATGAGGATTGATTACCACAGTTACCGCAAGTACCCGTAAGCATAGGAATAAACGCTGTAAGAACAACACAAGATGTCAATGCACTTTCAAAATGGGTAATAATTCTTTCGGTGAATGTTGCAGAAACCATCAAAAGCATAAGCCAAGGAATACGCTTTTTAAAATTCTCAAAAACGCCCATTTTAAGATATGGCTTGTCAGTTGGTGTAATCGCAGCCATCAATTCCATATCTTCTGTGATTTCTTCCTGC
>JAZSDZ010000044.1:0-2627 GCA_045531435.1 Candidatus Fimenecus sp. | reverse complement strand
TTTCAACATCTGCTGATGGTCTTAAAGATGTTGTTAAATCAGCAGTTGAGCTTGCAGGCAGAGGTCAGTCAGCACCTTATGTTCAGAGCGGAATTGATATTACAGATAAGAAGAGTGTTGTTGAAGCTGATAAAAAGCGTTTTGATTTTGTAAATAAAATCGTTGATATGGTAGAAACAAGAAAAGTTCTTACAAAAGACAGAAACTATCAAGATAAAATCGACGATATTCTTACAAACAAGTGGTTTGGTCTTCCAATTTTTGCAGTTGTAATGTTTTTAGTTTTCTGGATTTCACAGGCAGGTCCTGGCGTTTGGATTGCAGATTGGCTTGTAGGCCTTCTTGAAGGTGGTCAGGAATGGATTGCAGGTTTCTTTGAAAATGCAAACCCATTGATTTCAGCACTTCTTGTTGATGGTGTAATTGGTGGTGCAATTGCGGTTATCGGTTTCTTGCCACTCGTTATGGTAATGTATTTCCTTATTGCATTACTTGAAGATTGCGGATATATGGCTCGTGCATCAGTTGTTCTTGACCCGATTTTCAAGAAAGTTGGTCTTAGTGGTAAATCAGTAATTCCGTTCGTTATCGGTACAGGTTGTGCAATTCCTGGTGTTATGGCTTGTCGTACAATCCGTAATGAGCGTGAACGCAGAGCAACAGCAATGCTTACACCATTTATGCCTTGTGGTGCAAAACTTCCTGTTATCGCACTCTTTGCAGGTGCATTCTTCGAAGATGCTTCATGGGTAGGACCTTTGATGTACTTTGCAGGTATTCTCCTCATATTCTTCGGTGCACTTCTTATTAACAAAATCACCGGCTATAAAGTAAGAAAATCATTCTTTATCATTGAACTTCCTGAATATAAAGTTCCATCGTTCAAGCGTGCATTCCTTTCAATGTGTCAGCGTGGTTGGGCATACATAGTTAAAGCTGCAACAATCATCCTTCTTTGTAATACAGCAGTTCAAATTATGCAGACATTCACATGGAGCTTCACAGTTGCTGAAACAGCTGATACATCAATTCTTGCTTCAATTGCAGGTCCATTTGCTTATGTTCTCGTTCCTGTTGTTGGCGTTCTTTCATGGCAACTTGCAGCAGCTGCAGTTACAGGCTTTATCGCAA
This sequence comes from Candidatus Fimenecus sp., assembly GCA_045531435.1. Lineage (GTDB taxonomy): Bacteria > Bacillota > Clostridia > Oscillospirales > Acutalibacteraceae > Fimenecus. The sequence goes on along the minus strand of JAZSDZ010000044.1, from coordinate 1,496 downwards.
AGGAAAATGTTGTTGGTACTTTGGCAGTTTGCTTCGTAGGACTTGAAAATCTTATTGACACAGAAGAATTAGCACTTATGGAAGGTGCAGGAGCAGAGGTTGGAGCAGTAATGGCAATTACAAAGGTTGCAGCTCTTGCATATCTTATGTTCAACCTTTACACACCACCTTGTTTCGCAGCAATCGGTGCTATGAACTCTGAAATGAAGAGTGCAAAATGGCTTTGGGGAGGTATTGCACTTCAGCTTGGCACAGGTTTTACAGTAGGCTATCTTGTATATCAAATTGGTACTTTTATTACAACAGGTGCACTTGGTGCAGGCTTCTTCCCGGGTCTTGTAGCAGTAGCAGTATTCGTTGCAATTATTGTATTCCTTTGTGTTCGTTCAGATAAAAAGCTTAAGGCTGAATATGCTGTTAAGGGCAAAAAGGCACAGACAGTTAATAGCAAATAATCATAAAATATTCAATAAAAAGGTGATGTGTGTATGGAAAATTTCATAATTATTGCAATTATCGTACTTATCGTTGCCTTAGCAGTTACATATATCGTTAAAGCAAAGAAAAAAGGCGTTAAATGCGTTGGGTGTCCCAATGCAGAAATATGTTCAAAGGCACAAAAAGAAAACTGCAACGGCTGTTCATGTGGCTGCAGTAGTGAAAAATAAATGTTTAAGAGCGGAGTTTTTAACTTCGCTCTTTTATTTAAACAAATTATATTGCTTAAAAAGAATAAGAGTCCACACATAGTGAACTCTCAACAGTGGTGCGGACGATGGGAGTTGAACCCACAAGGAAGCAATATCCACAGGAGTCTGAGACCTGCGCGTCTGCCAATTCCGCCACATCCGCATATTAAAATTGCTTGATAATAATATCACTTAAGACGGCAAAAGTCAAGCGCATCGACACTCAACAAGTTGAAATTCACCCGACATAATTCTTGCAAATCATTATAATTTATGATATATTTATCACATAGTATTATTAAAGGAGATGTTAAAATGGCTAAGAGCATAAATGACGTTCTTAATCTTATTAAAGAAAACGACATTAAAATGGTCGATTTCAAAATGGTTGACATTAATGGTCAATACCGTCATGTTACTATCCCTGCTGAAAACTTTTCAGAGGACACAATGAAGAGTGGTATTGGTTTTGATGCTTCTAACTATGGCTATGCAGTTGTTGAAAAGAGTGATATGGTTTTCATTCCTGACCCTGATACTGCAGTTATCGACCCATTCTGTTCAATTCCTACATTGTCAATGACAGGTAACGCAATGATTATTGCTAACCCTGAAAATCGTCCGCTTGCACAGTATCCTCGTAACATCATTAAAGCTGCTGTTGAACATATGAAGAACAGCGGTGTTGCTGATGAAATGAAAATCTTACCTGAATTTGAATTCTATCTTTTCGACGATGTTACATGGAATGTTGAAGGAAGATATATCGGTGTCACTGTTGATGCAAAGCAGTCATACTGGAATTCT
>JAZSDZ010000167.1:0-28230 GCA_045531435.1 Candidatus Fimenecus sp. | reverse complement strand
TCTCTTAAAATGTTAATGAGGAATGGGTTTGGAGTTGCTTTAACTGCGAAATATTCCTTAAAACCTTTATTCCAAGCAAATGCTTTTTTAAGATTTTCAGCATTTTTACGGATTCCTGCTTCATCATAAAGGTGGAAAGGTGTTGGATAAACCTTTGCGATTTCTTCTAATTTTTCTTTTGTTGTAAATGGTACTTTGCTCATTTTTTATTCTCCTAAATATTCTTCAATATATTTTTTAACTGTATCAAGTCCTGCGCCTGTTTCTGATGAAAATGGGATAATTCTTTCTTCAGGTACAAAGCTCATTTCCTTTTTGGAATTTTCAAGTCTTTCGTTATACTCCTTTTTCTTTTTGAGTTTATCAGCCTTTGTCATTACAACGATAAACTCATAACCCGTTGACTGTAAAAATTCCATCATCATAATATCATCCTTTGTTGGTGGATGACGCATATCAACAAGCTGAACAACAAGTTTGATATTACGGTCAGAATTGAAATATCCTTCCATCATTTCAGCCCATCGTTCTTTTTCGGTTTTTGCAACCTTTGCATAACCGTAACCGGGCAAATCAACAAAGTTGTATTCATCAACCTGATAAAAGTTGATTGTGATTGTCTTTCCCGGCACAGAGCTTACTCTTGCAAGATTTTTTCGTTGGAATAATCTGTTGAGCAAAGAACTCTTACCAACATTTGAACGTCCTGCAAAAGCGATTTCAGGCAAATTGGAGTCAGGTAACTGACCGAAAGTGCCGTATGCTGCTTTAAATTCTGCTTTATCATATCTCATATACTACCTCACACAAGTGCGACCTTTAATACATCGTCACCTGTTTTTGCAAATACAAAATTGATTTTTTCTTTAATCTTTTCATCGACTTTTTCAAGGTCACTTCTGTTAGCTTCAGGCACAACAACAGTTTTTATACCTTCAACATATGCTGCCATTGTTTTTTCACGGAGTCCACCTATGGGAAGAACTCGACCTGTAACAGTTATTTCGCCTGTCATAGCAACGCTTGACTTTACTTTACATCCTGAAAGTGCAGACACAAGTGCTGTGAAAATTGTCACACCTGCTGACGGTCCATCCTTTGGCACAGCACCCTCAGGGAAATGAATATGAATATCCTTGTTCTGATAAAAATCCTTATCAACACGATATTTTTCAGCATTTGTTCTTATATAACTGATTGCTGCTTTTGCTGATTCCTTAATCACATCACCTAAAGAGCCTGTAAGTTCAATATTACCCTTGCCATCCATAACGGCAACCTCAACTGTGAGCATTGTGCCACCAACAGAAGTATATGCAAGTCCGTTAACAACACCAATCTGGTCATATTTTGAACTTTCGTCAGGTTTGAATTTAACAGGTCCAAGATATTTTTCCAATTCGCTATCCTTTACAGTTATCTTACCTTCAAAACCCTTTGCATATTCAACTGCAATTTTTCGGAGCACTTTTGCAATTGTTCGTTCAAGTACACGGACACCTGCTTCTTTTGTATAGCCATTAATGATTGCTTTCAAAGCTTTGTCTGTAAATTTCACATAAGACTTTTTAAGACCATTTGCAGTAATCTGTTTTGGTACAAGATGCTTTTTAGCAATATTGAATTTTTCCTCATATGTATAACCGGGGATATCGATAATTTCCATTCTGTCAAGTAACGGTGCAGGAATTCTGCTCTTATCATTTGCAGTTGTAATGAATAAAACTTTACTCAAATCATATGGAATTTCAAGATAATGGTCAACGAATGAATTATTCTGTTCTGCATCAAGGACTTCCAGAAGTGCTGATGACGGGTCACCACGATGGTCAGAGCCTAACTTATCAACCTCGTCAAGAAGGATAAGCGGATTTGAGCTTTTTGCATTTTCAATAGCCTCGATAATTCTGCCCGGCATTGAACCGATATATGTTTTTCTGTGGCCTCTTATATCTGCTTCATCACGGACACCACCAAGGGAAATACGGGCATAGCTTCTGCCTATAGCCTTTGCAAGTGAACGGGCAATTGAAGTTTTACCAACACCCGGAGGTCCTGCAAGGCAGATTATCTGTCCTTTAACATCAGGATTGATTTTTCGTACTGCAAGGAATTCGATAATTCTTTCTTTAACATCAGAAAGTCCGTAATGGTCATCATCAAGTACTTTTTCAGCGTGTTCTATATTGAGATTTTCTTCAGTACAATATCCCCAAGGAAGTGAAATCACCTTATCAAGATAATTTCTGATAACTGCCGATTCAGGACTTGATGACTGCATTTTCATAAGTCTGTCACATTCACGGAGAAGCTTTCTTTCTGTATCTTCAGGAAATCCGATTGCACGGATTTGTTCCTTGTATTCTTCAGCTTCAGAAATTGCACCGTCACCCTCGTTAAGTTCTTCGGAAATGGCTTTTATTTGTTCACGAAGGTAATACTCACGCTGATTTTCTTCCATCTGCTCCTGAACCTTATCATTGATTTCTTCTTCAATGGCTAAAAGTTCAATTTCTCTTTTGAGAATAAGACAAAGAGATTCTGCTCTCTTTAACGGATTCAATTCTTCGAGAAGACTTTGCTTTATAGCGTAGTCAAGTGGAATATTTGAAAGAATAAAGTCAGTTATCTCCCCTGCTTCCTTACGGACAGAAACACCGATAACTATATCTGACGGAAGTTTGGGTGCATAATATGCATAATCCTCAAATATAGCGACAAGACTGCGCACAAGTGCTTCCTCATATTTGGCATTTTCAGGGTTGACCGTTTCAGTTTCAATACGACGGATAATTGCTGATAAAAATGGGTTTGCTGAATTTATATTTACAAGTTCAGCACGATATAGACCGGTAACAACTACACGAAGAGTATCTGTACCCGGCAATTTCATAACCTGTTTTATTTCACATACAACACCTGAACGATAAATATCATCACAACGAGGGTCTTCACATTCAAGGTCCATCTGTGCAGAAAGAAAAATGTTTGATTTCTTTTCCATAGCAAATCTGATTGCTTTTACTGACTTAGGTCTGCCCACATCAAAATGTAATGTCATTTCAGGGAAAACTACGAGACCTCGAAGGGCAACCATTGGCATTGAAAAAGATTTTTCTTTGAATTCATTAAATATGTTACTATTTTTTTCCATTTTTGTATATATCACTCCTATTATGAACTTATATTATATAATAAAATACAAATTACTGCAAGAAATACTGTAAATATTTTTAATTTTGTTACATTTTCTGTGACTTTGTTAAAATCATCAACAATTTTAGTGCCGAAATCAATATTTTTTCAAAAAAGTTTGTTATTTTCTTGTCAATCTATTGACTTTTGAGTATAGGGTTTGCTATAATTTCTTCAATGTTTTGGTTTTTAACAAAATAAATTTAATTTTTTACTTTTCGGAGGTTTTTATTATGGCAAGAGTTTATAATTTTTCAGCAGGTCCTTCAATGCTCCCTGAAGAGGTTTTGAAAAAAGCTGCTGCAGAAATGCTTGATTACGAAGGTAGCGGTCAGTCAGTTATGGAAATGAGTCACCGTTCAAAGGTTTATGACTCAATTATCAAAGGTGCTGAACAGCTTCTTCGTGAACTTATGAATATTCCTGACAATTATAAGGTATTATTCTTACAGGGTGGTGCATCAACACAGTTTGCTGCTATCCCTCTCAACTTTATGAATAAGAATGGCAAGGCTGACTTTGTTATCACAGGTCAGTGGGCTAAAAAAGCTTATCAGGAAGCACAGAAATACGGTGAATGTAAAGCGGTTGCATCATCAGCTGACAAAACATTCTCATACATTCCTAAGCTTGACAAAAACGAGTTTACAAAGGATGCTGACTATTTCTATATCTGTATGAACAATACAATTTACGGTACAGTTTATCATGAGCTTCCTGACACAGGTGATGTTCCACTTATTGCTGATATTTCATCATGCTTCCTTTCAGAGCCAATTGATGTTTCAAAGTTTGCTATGGTTTACGGTGGCGCACAGAAGAACGTTGCTCCTGCAGGTCTTACAATCTGTATTATCCGTGAGGATATGCTTGGTAATGCAAGAGATATCACACCTACAATGCTTAACTATCAGATTATGGCTGATAACGATTCACTTTACAACACACCACCTTGCTATACAATTTATATTTGCAAGCTTGTTCTTGAATGGCTTAAGGATATGGGCGGACTTGAAGCTATTAAGGAAAGAAATGTAAAGAAAGCAAAGATTCTTTATGATTTCCTTGATAACAGCAAGATGTTCAAGGGTACTGTTGTTCCTGAAGACCGTTCACTTATGAATGTTCCTTTCGTTACTGACAGTGAAGAACTTAATGCAAAATTCATTAAAGAAGCAACTGATGCAGGTTTCGTAAATCTTAAGGGTCACCGTTCAGTTGGTGGTATGAGAGCTTCAATCTACAATGCTATGCCTGTTGAAGGTGTTGAAAAGCTTGTTGAATTTATGGCTGAATTTGAAAAAGCAAATTCATAAGGAGAAACAATTATGTATAACATTTTAACTTTAAATAAAATTTCTGAAACAGGTCTTTGCCGTTTCAGCGCTGAATATAACTGTGCTACTGAAATAGCTAATCCTGATGCAATTCTCGTTCGTTCAGCATCAATGCACGATATGGAGCTTGATGCAAATACACTTGCTATTGCAAGAGCAGGTGCAGGTGTAAACAATATTCCTATTGACAAATGCAGTGAAGCAGGTATTGTTGTTTTCAATACTCCGGGTGCTAATGCAAACGCTGTTAAGGAACTTGTTCTTACAGGTCTTTTCCTTTCTTCAAGAAAGGTTATTCCTGCTATTGAATGGGCAAAGACTTTAAAGGGTAACGGTGACACAGTACCAAAGGACGTTGAAAAAGGTAAGAGTGCTTTTGCAGGTCCTGAAATCAAGGGTAAAACTCTTGGTGTTATCGGTCTTGGTGCTATCGGTATTCTTGTTGCTAATGCAGCAGCTGCTCTTGGTATGAAGGTTGTCGGTTATGACCCATACCTTTCAGTTGCACAGAGTATTACACTTAATCACCATGTAAAGCTTACAGATAATCTTAACACTATCTATACTGAAAGTGATTATATCACTCTCCACTTACCTCTCAACGACAGCACAAGAGGTCTTATCAATGCAGACACAATTGCTACAATGAAGGATGAAGTCAGAATTCTTAACTTTGCCCGTGGTGAGCTTGTTGATACAGACAGCATTCTTGCAGCTCTTGAAAATGGTAAGGTTGCAGCATATGTTACTGACTTTCCAAATGATGCAGTTATCGGTGCAACAGGTGTTATTGCTATTCCTCACCTTGGTGCTTCAACTCCTGAGTCAGAGGACAATTGTGCTATGATGGCAGTTGACCAGATTGCTGATTATCTTGAAAACGGTTCAATTGTAAATTCAGTCAACTACCCTGCTGTTTCTCTTGGTGCTTGTGATAAACACAGACTCACAATTATGCACAAGAATATTTCAGGTATTGTAAGCAAGATTACATCAGGTCTTGCAAATGAAGATGTTAATATTGACAATATGGTTAATAAGTCAAAGGGCGAATATGCTTACACAGTAATTGATTCTGACACAAAGGCATCACCTGAAGCAATTGAAGCATTAAAGAAAATTAACGGTATAATCCGTATCAGAGTTATTAAATAATAGTTAAAAACATAGAAAAGAATCCCTTGTAGTAAAAACTTACTACAAGGGATTTTTATTATTTATCTTCTGTTGTTTCGGGTTCTTCTTTTGTGTGGACTACTTCGGAATAACTGCGTTTTATATCTATGTAGTCATAGAATTTTTTAAATCTCAGGCTGACTTTAAATTCACGGTCACAATTCTCACAATAAAAAATTCCACGAAAAGACTGATTCATAAACTTCCATTTTTTAATTGTCTTAACTTTGCCACCACAAATTTCACAGAAACAATTAAACTGATTCTGGTCAATTAACGGGTCATTTCTGCTTTTAATAACATAAGGATGGAAAACAAGTCGTTTATAAAAGTCAAGGTCACATTCCTTGATGTATGTACTGAACTTTTCTTCGTCATACACCTTTTTAAAGCATTCTGAACTTAAAAGGCTGTCATCAAGTGCTCGGTGATGTGGAAACTTTTCAGAATCAATTCCAAGACAATCGGCAGCATAAGAAAGTCCTGCCTGTTGAATATTTTCCATATTTATAAAGGACTGACAATACTTTTGAAGGTCCACATATTTCTTGATAAAATCAATACTGTCCTTCTTTAAAAACCATTTGAAATTTGTAAGAAGAGTATGAAGGTCTGTATCGCCCCAGGACATAACAACAGCGTCATCCCCTACCCATTCAGCGAAATCCTTAACGACTGTTAAAAAGGGCTTTCCCCCACGGACATCATCATTTGAAAGATTTGTCAGATGTTTAATTCGTGAATGAAGTTTCTTTGAAACAACAGGCTTAATCAATTCGGAAAATGTATCCACCTGATTCAGATTGCAATCAAGCTTTACAGCACCGAATTCAATGATTTCATTCATAAACTTCTGCGTAATTTTATTAAAAGAGTTATTCCACTCCAAATCCATAATTACAAAATACATAACACACCCAAAATCTATTTATTTATACTTAATTTGTTTTTTGAACAGTAAAATCTTACACCATCATTAGTTACTTTTGCTTGTACCATTTCTCTGCTTATCAATGAATTATTGAAATTTAAATCAAGCAAGGGTTTAAGCACAAAGTTCCTTTCCATAATTCTCGGATGAGGTAAAATCAAAGTTTTTGTATCAACTTGCTCATTTTCATATATCAGAAGGTCCATATCGATAATACGAGGACCATTTTTTATTGTTCTCACTCTGCCAAATCCTGCTTCAATACCAAGACATGCACCCAAAAGATTATGGGGATTGAGTTCAGTCTGAATCTCAACAACAATATTAAGAAAATCGTCCTGATTATCATAACCCACAGGGTCAGTTTCATAAATATCTGACACATCTGTAACACTTGTCATTGGCAAAAGGTTAAGGGAATCAATTGAATCCTGAAGATTCTTCATTCTGTCGCCGATATTTGTTCCAACACCTAAATATGCCTTCATTTTCTTGTCCTCTCAATTGTAACTGCAACATAATCGAAATCGGCTTTAATCGGTGCTTCAGGCTTTTTTAAGGTTATAACGAGAGAATTGATTTTCGGGAATTCCGAAAAAAGCTCGTCTGCAACTCTCTGTGTAACACGCTCAAGTAAGTCATTTTTTTCACTCTGTGCCACTCTGCGAACAGTTTTAATGATTTTTGCATAGCTGACTGTATCGTCAACATTATCAGTCATACAAGGTGCTGTTAAATCCACACCTGCATCAATATCAAAAATGAAATTCTGTCCGTCCTCTTTTTCTTCGGGATTGACACCGTGATAACAATAAAGTTTTAAGCCCTTAACAATAATTTTATCCATACTACCCTCTCACTATTGCGTCTGTCATTTTTGCAGATAAAGCATTTTCCTTAACATTATGAACTCTGATTATATCAGCACCACCTGAAATGGCAATTGTATTTCCTGAAATTGTGCCGAAAATCAAATCTTCTTTTTCAGCATTTGTTGAAATTGAAACTACTCGTTTTGAAGAAAGTGCCATTAGCATAGCAACGCCATCTGTATTGACTTTCTTTAATTCTTTGATTAATTTTAAATTCTGTTCGTGAGATTTACCGAATCCAATTCCTACATCAAAACAAAGTTGATTTTCACTTATTCCAAAAGCAGCACATTTCTTTTTCATAAGTGAAAAGAAATCATTAACTTCATCAATTATATCCTTTTTGTACTCAACAACCGTTGATGAATCTCCACCACCGTTATGCATTATAACCCAGCCACAGTTATATTCCTTTACAAGCTGAGCCATTTCTTTATTGAGTGTACCACTTACATCATTGATTATTGAAGCACCGTTATCCAGCGCATACCTTGCAACTGATGGATAAAACGTATCAACAGAAATGACTGCATTTGTTTCCTTATAAACTAACGGCAAGTAGTTTTTGATTATTTCAAGCTCTTCATCAGAAGTCAATACCTTGTGATTAGGGCGTGTCGAATGAGCGCCGATGTCAATAATATCTGCACCATCAAGGAGCATTCCTTTCACGTGTTCAACTGCCTTTTTTGGTGAATTGTATTTTCCACCATCAAAAAAAGAGTCATCAGTCACATTGAGAATGCCCATTATATATGTCTTTTTACCTAATTCAAAGTTAAAATTTTCACCTGAAAAAATCATCTTAATCCAAAAGAGTCATAACCTCGGCTCTTGTCCTTGCATCCTTTCGCATTGTTCCTCTTATAGCAGATGTCTGTGTCTGTGAGCCTGCAGCCTTTATACCACGCATTGTCATACAAAGATGCTCTGCCTCAACAACAACAGCAACGCCCTTAGGATTCATTTCCTTCTCAATAAAATCGGCAATCTGTGCTGTAAGTCGTTCCTGCAACTGTGGACGACGAGCAAATGTATTTACAATTCTTGCAAGTTTAGAAAGTCCGATTACAAGTCCGTCATCGTTTGGAATATACGCAATATGTGCTTTGCCTACAAAAGGCAAAAAATGATGCTCACACATTGAATACATAGGAATGTCACGGACAATTACTATTTCATCGCTTTGACCTTCACGGAACATTTTAAGATGTTTTTCAGGGTTTTCAGTAAGTCCTGAAAAAATTTCCTCATACATATTGGCAACTCTTTTCGGAGTTTCCTGCAATCCTTCTCTGTCAGGGTCTTCACCTATTGCAATTAAAATTTCACGGAAGGCATTTTCAATTCGTTGTTTATCCATTTTATCATTCCTCTTTAAATACTATACAAAGATAATTGTGTTCTTCAATTAAAATATAACTCATCTGTGTCATATCTGCTTTTCTTCCACTTTTTTTCAATGCACTACGCATATATGAAAATAAGCCATTGTCATTTTCAATGTCATTTATCGCTCTGTTGTAGTCATCATCTTTTTTAAAAACAAATTCGACGTGATTTTCACCATTTCGCAACAGTTCAGCACTTCGTTCAATGTGTTCGTCAAAGCCGTTGAATGAATCATAATAGGCATTATTCACATTATAATAATTCGCATCATCAGTAACGCAGAAATTATTTTCAGGACTTAAATTAATATGGTCAGTTTTTATTGTACTGTCACTAATATTAAAATAAAAATATGTGATTTCGTTTGTATCATCATTGTCATTCCACGTTGCATCAAGGTGATAATTCATATTGTTGATATTCACAATATTCCACATATGAGGTCCCGGATTGTTTTCAGAAATACCATCACCGGAAATGAGATAATTATCAATATCAAGCTCATCCAAAAGCAATTGTACAGCCTTTGCATAACCCTCACAAACGGCTTTTCCCTTAATAAACACATCATAAATTGAGTCGCCATCAACAGTATCGTCATAGGTTGTATTCATACAAATGTAATCGTGGATATACAACTCTTTTTCATATTCAGTAGGATAGGTATTTGCTTCAGCAATAATCTTTTCGACCTTACGGTCAATTCGGATTGAAAGGTTTTCTGCTTCCAATTCATTGAAACGATATTGCGGTTTGAATTCAATTGAATTGTCATTTACAATATAAGTGAAATTGCGTTCAATCCAGAAAATGCGAGGATTGTCGTATATAACTGCTGCATAAACATCTTTGATTCTGCTTTCATCCAAGGCAACAAAAACTGACTCGTCAAAGTTTAACAAAGCAGAATAAATGGCACTATACGCCTGTTTATCCTTATCACTTAATTGATTGTAATAATAATAAGTGTTATCATCCAGTAAAGTTTGGAACTGGGCTTGTTCCTGTGCCGTTGGAATTGACTCCTTAATCTCTTTTTGCTCCTGGATATTGAGATATGAGTCATAAACGAAAAGTATCAAGGAAGTCAGAATAACAGAAGATACAAGCGTTATAACTACATCACGGAGTTTCTTCATCTGTTTCCTCCACAAAATATGGTACAGGTTTAAATTTATCCTCTGAATGACAATAGGTTTCCAATGTATTATATGAATCGGAAAAATCAATTACTGAAATATCTGTTTCACAAGAATTGGCAAATCTTTTGAAAAGTCTGTCTGCCTTATCCGTATATTCAGGCAATAAAACAGAACATATTATTTCACATAAAACTCTTTCCTTGTTCTCATCACTGCACATCATCAGATAATTTAGTACTTTTTCTCCTGACAAAGCCTGATAGCCTTTATCAAGTTCAAGATTAAATTCAGGAGACTTGAAATCCACATTTTCTGTTACGGTAACTGAAATACCATCAAATGCAGAAAGAAATTTTCGGAATGAGGATACTGTAAAAATTGCATATTTACTCGTTGTAAAACCCCAATTATCCTCAAAATATTTATTCAAGCCCTCTATTCCGTTTTCGGAATAAATGCTGCTTATACTCATATAGTTTTTGCCGAAAAGGTACTGTGCATCACCATCTACCTGCTTCACCTTAAAAGATTTATTATCGAAATCCATAAGTGTGCAGAATACGGATTTCACCTTACCGTTTTCGTCTGTTATTAAAAACATTATGTCTGATTTTCCTGTCAGACCTTCAACAGAATATACTACATTTGTTTGTTCGGTTGTTGTTTCGATTTGTTCAGTTGAGGTTTCCACAAGATTGTTAATATCAAAATCAAGTGAATACATAAATAATACAACTGAAAAAACTGCTAACACAATTACAAAAATACAAAAAGTAATTATAAATGGCTTTAATCTGTTATTAGTTTTATTTTCATGTGAAAAGATATTTTTATTTTCCATCATTACACCATAATTTTATAATATTTTAATTAGTATAACATAAAAAAAGCATATTAACAATAGAATAAAAGAGTTTCGTGCGAAACTCTTTTATTCTGTAAATTCATATTTCTTTTCAGTATTACTGAAACCTTTTGTACTGTCACTTGCTTTGAACAGGACTGTAACTGTCTGTAAAATAAGCTTGAAATCAAGCCACAGGCTATATTTTTCAATATACATAAGGTCAAGAACAAGCTTATCTTTTGGTGATGTGTTATATCTGCCCACAATCTGAGCGTAGCCTGTAAGACCACCTTTAACCTTTAATCTGTAAGAAAATTCAGGAAGCTCTGCTGTATATTTATTGACATTCTCAACCATTTCAGGACGAGGACCAACCACACTCATATCACCCTTAAGGATGTTAAAAAACTGTGGTAACTCATCAATGCGGAACAGTCTGAGATACTTACCGATTTTAGTAATTCGCTTGTCGTCTGTTTTTGCAGATTCGTTGACACTGTCAACTTCCGTCATTGTACGGAATTTATAAACATCAAAAAGCTTTCCGCCTTTTGTTGCGCGTTTCTGACGGAAAAATACATTTCCTCCATCCTCTGCCTTAATAAGAATTGCTGTTACAAGCATAATCGGACCTGTAACAATAATACCAACAAGCGAAATCGCAATATCCATAGCACGTTTAAAGAAACGCTGTTCAAATGTCAAATCACGGATAACAGCAGAAACCATAGGCTTATCATCAAGAAAAATTGACTTGCCACCCATAAGCATTACATCTGACATTTCAAAGCTTGAATAAACATTCTTATTGTTTGCATAACAGAATTCCGTAAATAAAACCTTTTGCTTTGTCGGAACTTCATATATGAAAACAGTATCACAAGCCATCATAATATCATACACGTTTGGTGATGTGAAATGAACCATATCCGTAATATTATATTGCTTTTTATATCGGTTGATTTTTGGTACAATAGCATTGAGTGCAATTTCCGAATTCGTTATAACACAGCATTTTTCAGGCTTATTAATAGAAAAATATACAGCCTGTCCAAGGTATGTGAAAAGGACAATTATTGCAAACTGAATAGCAATAACCAAAACAAGAAGCTCAGGTGATTCATACACAAAATGGTCATTGTTATTCTCATTGACATTCATAATGCAAAGCTGAAGATGTGCAACAAGGTCGGTGGCAACGGTTGCAAGTGAAAGAGAAGTAATAATAGGCTTACTCTTTAACCTGCCAATAGCATAACCACCATAAATTGAAACCAATGACAATTCAAGGACACAGAATGTAACAAAAGTAACACCTGTTGTTCTTGACAAGCGTATAATCCAGGAATATTCAGTTGCAAAAATTATAAAAAATGTTCCGATAAGAAGAGCATACATTGCTGATTTCAGAAGGAATATTATTGTTCTTTGGGCTTTTTGTAAAATATTCATATACAGCCTCCAAAGTTTATTCATCAACTGTCATTTTACTTAATCGAGTTAATAAAGTCAATGTTTTAATCATAACTGTAATAATTGTGTCATTTTTGCTTTTTGAATTTATTTGTTAATTCTGTGGGATTAAGCTGTGATAAAACAATACCAATGAAGATTAATACGCAACCAAGGTATCCCCTGCCACTCATAATCTCATTAAGAAGTAACGCACCACCTATTGCACTGAAAACAGATTCAGTTGAAAATACGATTGAAGCAAATGTGGGGTCAGAGTCCTTCTGTCCTAAAATCTGACAAGTATATGCCACACCTACCGACATAATTCCACCATAAAGAATAGGAATTCCTGCACTTTTAATTGCTGAAAATTCAACATCTTCTAAAATAAAAGCAAAAATAAGACTCAAAAGACCACAGACAATAAACTGAACAAAACTGAATTTTAACGGGCTTGTTGTATGTACAAACTTATCAACCACAAGAATATGTCCTGCCCAGAAGAAAGCACCTATAATAAGAACAATGTCACCTAAACCGAAGTTGATTTCGTCCCCTGTCATACAAAGGAAGAAAAGTCCTGCCACAGCAAAAACGGCACCAATCATTGTCAGAACACTTGTTTTCTTACCCATAACAAATCTTATGAGTGGTACAAGTACAGTATATAAGCCTGTAAGGAAACCTGCTTTTCCTGCACTTTGTGTTATTTCCACACCATATTGCTGTAAGGTTGAGGCAATAAAAAGGAAAAGTCCTGCAAGTAATCCCGGTATTAAGTTGTTTTTTATAATATTCTTGTCAATCTTTTCTCTTTCAAAAAGCAGAATAACGGGAATAAGTGAACAAGCACCCAACATAAATCTTACACCGTTAAATGTGAATGCACCTACAAACTCGGCACCGACTCTTTGTGCCACAAAGGCAAAGCCCCAGATTATTGCTGTTAAAAAAAGTAAAATTGTTGCTTTTAATTTTGTTTTCATTTCCATCACCACAAAGTACAAGCCACGGAAAACCGTGGCTCATATTTTTATATTGCTTTTTTTGAATTAAGTTTATTAAACTTTTTTGATGTTAAAGCCTTTGGCTTTCTTGATTCTTCTCGAATAATTTCAGGAGCACCAACACCATCAACACAATCCTTTGTGATTATGATTTTTGAAATTGTATGGTCAGACGGAGCTTCATACATAATGTCCATAAGAACATTTTCCATAATGCCACGAAGACCACGAGCGCCTGTTTTCTTTTCAAGTGTTTGTTCAGCAATAGCCACTAATGCTTCATCAGAAAATTCAAGTTCAACATCATCCATATTAAACAATGCCTTAAACTGCTTCAAAAGAGCATTTTTTGGTTCAGAAAGAATTCTGATTAAATCTTCTCTTGAAAGCTGTTTCAATGCAGTTATAACAGGAACACGACCAACAAGTTCAGGGATAAGACCGAATTTAACAAGGTCCTGTGCAATAACCTTTGAATAGATATCCTCTTCCTGGAACTGTGCTTTATTCTTAATATCAGCACCAAATCCAAGTCCTGAATTACCTGCACGTTTTTCAACAATCTTTTCAATTCCGTCAAAAGCACCGCCACAGATAAAGAGAATATTTGATGTGTCAATCTGAATGAACTCCTGTTGAGGATGCTTTCTTCCGCCCTGTGGAGGAACATTTGAAACTGTTCCTTCAAGAATTTTAAGGAGTGCCTGTTGAACGCCTTCACCACTTACATCACGGGTAATTGAAGGATTTTCACTCTTACGGGCAATCTTATCAATTTCGTCAACATAAATAATGCCACATTCAGCTTTTTCAATATCAAAATCAGCAGCCTGAATAAGTCTTAAAAGAATATTCTCAACATCTTCACCGACATATCCTGCTTCTGTAAGTGTTGTTGCATCCGCAATTGCAAAAGGAACATCGATGATTTTAGCAAGAGTCTGTGCAAGGACAGTTTTACCAACACCGGTAGGTCCTAAAAGCACAACATTACTCTTTTGTATTTCAACGCCACTATCGTCACAGTTATAGATACGTTTATAGTGATTATAAACAGCAACGCTCAATGCTTTTTTAGCCGCGTCCTGACCAACAACATATTCGTCAAGCTTAGCCTTAATCTCCTGTGGTTTTGGAAGAACTTTTTCTTCAAGGTCAACCTTTTTACCCGGTTTATGACGAGTTTTATGTTCGTTCTCGTCGATAATTCCCATACAAAGCTCTATACATTCATCACAAATATATACTCCGGGACCTGCAATAAGCTTATCGACCTGTTCCTGAGTTTTCCCACAGAAGGAGCATCTGACATTTCTTTCTTTTTCGTTATCTCTACCCATAATAACTCCTAATCAGTGGTTATCTCTTATAAAATACTTTATCTACGATACCGTAATCCATAGCTTCCTGTGCTGAAAGCCAGTTATCACGCTCAGTATCAAGAGCAATCTGTTCAATAGGCTTTCCTGTATTTTCAGCAAGAATCTTATTGAGTTTTTCTCTTGTTCTGAGAATGTGTTCAGCAGCAATTTTAATGTCAGTTGCCTGACCTTGTGCGCCACCTAAAGGCTGATGAATCATAATTTCGCTGTTAGGAAGAGCAAATCTCTTACCCTTAGCACCGGATGAGAGCAAGAATGCGCCCATACTTGCAGCCATACCCATACAAATAGTAGAAACATCACACTTGATGTACTGCATTGTATCGTAAATTGCAAGACCTGCTGATACAGAACCACCAGGACTGTTAATATAAAGGCTTATATCTTTTTCGCTATCCTGTCCCTCAAGATAAAGTAACTGTGCAACAACCAAAGATGCAGTTGCATCATTAACCTCATCTGACAAAACAATAATTCTGTCATTTAAAAGTCTTGAAAAAATATCGTATTGTCTTTCCCCTCTGTTTGTTTGTTCAACAACGTATGGTACAAGTGCCATAATATATAACCTCCATTCAATATCTTTTAAAATATTAAAGAATTGTCCTGTATAGTTTGGGACAATTCTTCAACACTTAAACAATAATTTTATTCAGCATCTGCTGCTTTTTTTGTTGTTTTCTTTGTAGCAGTCTTCTTAGCAGGAGTTTTTTCTTCTCCGTCCTTCTTTTCAGCTGCCTTCTTTGTTGTCTTTTCGTCAGTTATCTTTGCATTGTCCTTAATGAACTGAACAGCCTTGTTTGACTTAACCTGAGAAGCGATTGACTCTTCAGGAATTGCCTTCTTAACCTGTTCAACATCCATAGCATATGACTTTGCAATGTTTTCGAATTCAGCATTAACTTCATCTTCAGATGCTTCAATGTTTTCAGCATTAACAACTGCTTCAATAGCAAGTTTCATCTTAATCTGGCTTTCTGCTGTTTCTTTATAACCTTCTCTGAATTTGTCCATTTCCATACCTGTGTATGCGAAATATGTGTTGAGGTCAAGTCCCTGTGACTGAAGTCTGTAGTTGAAGTCATTAACGATACCGTCAATTTCTTCTTCAACCATAGCGTTAGGAATGTCAACTTCCATACCGTTAACAACTGCATCGATAAGGTCGTTAGTAACCTTAGCATCAGCATCTGCCTTCTTTGCATCCTCAAGCTGTGCCTTGACACTCTTTTTGAGTTCATCGAGTGTATCGTATCCAAGGTCCTTTGCAAATTCATCATCAAGTGCAGGAAGCTCCTTAACCTTGATTTCGTGAAGCTTAATCTTGAAAACAGCATCCTTTGATGCAAGGTCTTCCTGATATTCTGCAGGGAATGTAACATTTACATCAAACTCTTCACCTGTTTTGTGACCGATAATCTGGTCCTCAAAACCTGGGATAAATGCGCCACTGCCAATTGTGAGTTCGTGCTTTTCAGCCTTACCGCCATCAAAAGCAACTCCATCAACAAAGCCTTCAAAGTCGATAACAGCGATATCATTTTTCTTAACTGCTCTCTTTTCAACAGTTACCATTCTTGAGTTCTGTTCCTGCATCTTTGCAAGTTCAGCCTTAACTTCGTCAGCAGCTACCTTACAAGCAGGTCTTGTTGCTTTAAGTCCTTTATATTCGCCAAGCTTAACTTCAGGTTTAACAGCAACCTTAAGCTTTAATACAACGCCATCCTTACCGATTTCAGGAACTTCAAGGTCGTATGGTGAACCAACAATTTCGAGCTTTGACTCAACGATTGCTTCACTTACAGCTTCAGGATATACGAGTTCAAGTGCATCTTCATAGAAAACACCTTCACCATATAACTTTTCAATAAAAGCTCTTGGTGCTTTACCCTTTCTGAAACCTTTGATAGCGATGTCTTTTCTCTGCTTAAGATAAGCCTTCTGAATGGCAGCTTCAAATTTTTCACCGTCAATAGTGATTTCGAGTTCATAGACATTCTTTTCTACATTGTTTGTTGACTTTAACATCAAATATTCCTCCTGAATATTATTGTTTACTGCATTAATTTACCGCAATATTCACGATATTATATCACATTAAAACCATAATTACAATATTTTCCAAAAGTTTTTCTTGAATTTTTTGAAAAAATGCTCAGTTTTACATAAAATATTATTTATTAATCAATAACGGACAGAAATCAAGGTAATCTGCTGAAACCAAACGGAATTTTATTCCATCCTTCTCTCCATTCATTGCACTTTTGATTGCACCGCCGTGGAGATGACCGTAATAGCATCTTCCGATTTTATTTTCCTTCAAAACACTCATAATCGGCTCACAATCCCTCAATATATTTGTAGGCGGATAATGAAGGAAAACGACAATTTCTCCACCTAATTTTTTTGCTTCGTCAATAGAACGTTGGAGTCTTGCACATTCACGAGCCATAACCTTATCAATATTTTCACTTTCTGCATCATAAAACCAGCCACGGGTACCTGCTACTGCCACATCCCCTATTTTATATGCATTATTATGAAGAAACTTTATTGAATCAAAGCCTTTTTCCTGACAGAATTTTTCCATTTTTGTAAGAGTATTCCACCAATAATCATGATTGCCTTTTGAAATAATCTTTGTGCCCTTTAAATTATGGAGAAATCCAAAGTCCTTTTCTGCTTCTTCAAGTCCCATTGCCCATGAAATATCACCATTGATTATGACTGTATCATCATCTTCTATTAAATTTTGCCAGTTTTTTTCTATTCTCTGGGCATAATCATCCCAGCCCTTGAAAATATCCATGGGCTTATCAACAGAAAATGATAAATGAGTATCGCCGATTGCATAAAGGGACATAAAGAAAAAACTCCTATGAATAATTATATTTATCCTTCAAAAAATAATTCTGAAAGGAGATGAGGAAAATGGATAAAAACAGAAATATTACTTGTGACGCATGTCATTGTACATTCAATGACGGTCATATGAATTGTACAGCAGACGCTATTAAGGTTGGCACACATAGTGCTTGTTCTTGTGATGACACAAGATGCGCAACATTTAAATTAAAGATGTCAGATGTAGAATAACATCAAATTAAAACGCGGAAACCTGAAATTAAAGTCAGGCTTCCGCAATATTATTAATTTCAGATACCTAACATATCAAATACAACCTGTTTCATATCTTCCTTCTTGCTTACTCTTGTGAAACGAGGTTCTTTGCCCTTAAGAGTTGCAAGCTGCTGTGGTACAGGCTCGTTTGATTTCTGGAAAAGCTCGTCAACCATATCAAATTCGTTATCTGCCTTAATTTCATCAGTAATTGCTGCGAGAACACTTGCAGAGAATTTGTATGGGTTTGCAGTTGAAGCAATAACAGTTGGTGTCTTATCCCCTGTTTTTTCTACATAGTCGTTGTAAACCTTAACTGCAACTGCTGTATGAGTATCACAAAGATAATTCTTATCTTCAAACACCTTGCCGATTGTAGCTTTTGTTTCAATATCGTCACAGCAACCTGCTGCAAAGAGTGATTTTACCTTATCAGCAACATCATCTGAAACTGTATATTTACCATCATTATTAAGTGAAGCCATCCACTCAGCAACCTGAACATCATTTTCATCACAAAGGTGGAAAAGAAGTCTTTCAAGGTTACTTGAAATAAGGATATCCATTGATGGTGATGTTGTGCAATAGAAATCTCTGTTCTTATTGTAAGTACCGCTTGTAAGGAAATCAGTAAGAACATTATTAGCATTTGAAGCACAGATAAGTGTTTTTACAGGAACACCCATTCTCTTCGCATAATATGCAGCAAGAATGTTACCGAAGTTACCTGTAGGAACAACAACGTTCATTTCCTCGCCGTTATTGAGTTCACCATTTTCTATCATATCACAGTATGCTGATACATAGTAAACAATCTGTGGTACAAGACGACCCCAGTTGATTGAGTTAGCAGATGAGAATGCAAGTCCGTTTTCCTTGAATTTCTTTTCGATATCTTTGTCAGTGAAAATCTTTTTAACACCTGACTGTGCATCGTCAAAGTTACCTTCAATAGCACAAACACTTACATTTGAACCTTCCTGAGTTGTCATCTGAAGCTTCTGCATAGGGCTTACACCGTCAACAGGATAGAAAACAAGGATTTTTGTATTAGGAACATCTGCAAAGCCTTCAAGTGCTGCTTTACCTGTATCACCTGATGTTGCAACAAGGATAACGATTTCAGTATCCTTTACTGTCTTACCTGCTGAAACTGTGAGAAGGTATGGCAATAACTGAAGTGCCATATCCTTGAATGCACAAGTAGGACCTCTCCAGAGTTCAAGAACATTTGCAGTTTCACTTAATTTATACAAAGGTGCAACCTTA
The DNA here is from genome assembly GCA_045531435.1 of Candidatus Fimenecus sp. Classification (GTDB taxonomy): domain Bacteria; phylum Bacillota; class Clostridia; order Oscillospirales; family Acutalibacteraceae; genus Fimenecus. The sequence continues at coordinate 9,105 of JAZSDZ010000167.1, read as the reverse complement.
TCTGAACTGAATTTACCAGCCTTGTATGCACCCTCAACGCACATTGAAAGCTCTTCTTCTGTAAAATCTGTAAGATAAAGACGAAGTACTTCCTTTGCTCTTTCAATGTATGACATAGGAACAAGTTTTTCAATAAATTCTTTTGAAATTGCAGGAATTTCAGTTGGGACAAAAAGTCCACCTTCTGATGAAATTCCTTTTGCGATAGCCTCAGCCGCTGTTACACGCACTGATTTATCTCTTGTACTTGTATAAAACATTTTAAACACATCCTTTTCGTGTGGTATTTTATCATATAATAATTTGTTTTTCAACATATTAATTTCCGTATGAATCAAAAGCGTTTTCAATATGATTTATTTTAACAGGCTCATCACCTTCAAAATATACTTCAAAAATATCATAACGAGGTTGCTTATTCATATTGTTTTCTTTTAAAAATAACTGTGATGATGCAATAATTTTATTTCTTTTTGAAAAATCAACTGCATCAGCCGGAGCATACTTCATATCTTCACTTCGTGTTTTGACTTCAACAAAGCAGACATATTTTCTGTTAATTGCCACAAGGTCAATTTCACCTAAACGACAATTATAATTAGCGTCGGAAATTATATAACCCTGCTTACGAAGGTATCTTGCAGCAATAATTTCACCGTAAACTCCCAACAAATGCTTATCCATTATTTTTCACCATACAATTTTTTCAAAAATGTCATTCTGTGAATTGGTGACGGACCATATTCCTTAAGCATTTCATAATGGAGTTTTGTGCCGTATCCCTTATGCTTTTCAAACTGATACTGCGGATATTCTTCTGCTTGTTTTAACATAAATCGGTCACGGCTGACCTTTGCGAGAATTGATGCTGCTGCAATCGACATGCTTTTAGCATCACCTTTAACAACGGTTTCTTCAGTTACAAAAGGAATTTTAGGATACTGATTACCGTCAATCAAGGCATAATCAGGCTTTACATTCAGTCCTTCAACTGCTCTGTGCATAGCGAGAAAGGTTGCATTAAGAATATTGATTTCGTCAATTTCCTGCTCCGTAGCAATTCCTATTGAATAAGCGACAGCCTTTTCACAGATAACATCAAAAAGCTGTTCTCTTTTTTTCTCACTTATCTTTTTTGAGTCATTAAGACCTTCTATTTCAAGACCTGTGGGTAAAATAACGGCAGCAGCATAAACGGGACCCGCCAATGGTCCGCGACCTGCTTCATCAATACCACAAACGGTCTTATACCCTGCTTTTAAAGCATTCTCTTCGTATATATAATCCATCTTTTACTCCGGCTTTTCAAGAGAAATTGTGCCTAATTTCCCACCTCTGTACTCATCAAGAAGCATTACGGAAGCGCGTTCATAGTCAATTTCTCCACCCTTAATCATCATTCCACGCTTTTTACCTATCATTTCAAGAACTTCCCACGATTCCTTATCACTGAAATCAGCAATTTTATATCTTTCAGAAAGCCTTTCGGGATAATCGTTTTTCATAACCTCAACAAGTCTTATGGCAAGTGTTTCGATATCGAGAATTTCATCCTTGACAGAGCCGATAAAAGCAAGTCTGTCCCCTACCTTCGGGTCATCAAATTTCGGCCATAAAACACCGGGAGTATCGAGTAATTCAATACCATTTCCGATTGGAAACCATTGGTTATGTCTTGTGACACCTGCTTTGTCAGCAACCTTTGCCTTTGCAGACCCTGCCATACGGTTTATAAAAGATGATTTGCCTGTGTTAGGAATACCAACGACCATAATGCGAAGTGCCTTACCCGGCATTCCCCTGTCCTCATTTTTCTTTATAACATCCTTTAAGACCTCACGGACAGCAATAATATAGTTATTAAGACCTTTGCCTGTACGACAATCAACGGGGATTGCACGGACACCCTTTTTCTTGTAATAGTCCACCCATTGATTTGTTGTGTTTTTATCAGCAAGGTCACATTTGTTAAGTAAAACTATTCTCGGCTTTCCATTTATAAGTTCTTCCAATTCAGGATTCGAACTGCTGCTTGGAATTCGCGCATCAATAATTTCAGTTACACCGTCAACAAGAGAAAGACTTTCTTTTATAAGACGACGAGTTTTTGCCATATGCCCCGGAAACCACTGAACAACCTGCTTCTGATTATCTGACATTTTCAGTCTCCTTAAAATCCTCATTGAAAAGTGTTTTATCACCAAATCTGTAAACTACTTTTCCCACAACATAGCGTTCATCAATCATACCGATAAATGTATCACGACTGTCCGCTGAATTATTACGATTATCACCCATAACAAAGATTTTGCCTTCAGGCACTCTGAAAAGCTTTGACATTGATAAAAGGAATTCCATATCCTCTTTTATGTATGGCTCATCAAGTGGCTTACCGTCAACGATTACCTTGTTTGTTTCCTCATCAAACCAGACAGTTTGTCCACCAACAGCAATAACTCTTTTAATAAGCACCTTGCCATAAGCATTAGGCTGTGCTGTAACAACAACATCACCATATTCAATATCCTGTGTTATTGCACTTATAATAAGTTTATCACCATTGTGAAGAGTATTTTCCATTGACTCACCTGAAACGGTTGAAATCTTAAAAAGAAATGTAAAAATAATACCAACTGTAAGAATTGCAGACACCATAACAGAAACCATATCATATATCGATTCCATTGATTTGTCTGATTTTTTATTCTTCTCCACAACTATATCAACATTCATATTCTCATCCATTATTTTCTATCTCCCATTCTCCGTACGGAAATAACCTTACATTTGCTACTCCAAGAATATATCTCTCGTCAATAACTCCTATAGTATTAAATCGGCTGTCAAGAGATTGATTTCTGTTGTCACCCATTACAAAAACATAGCCTTCAGGAATTCGCACAGGCTTTTTGAAATCACCTGCAATCTGAGTAGGTGCCATTATATACGGCTCGTCGATAACTTCACCATTTACCTCTACCTTACCTGTGGTAAAATCAATTTTCAATGTGTCACCACCAACGGCAATTACACGCTTGATTAAAGGCTCGTTTGTAATATTAGGCTGTGTGATAATAACGATATCGCCACGCTCAATAGTAGGGGTTATTGCCTGTACTGCAAGCCAATCTCCGTCATTTAGTGTCGGCATCATTGATTCACCATCAACACCGACAACTCTGAATCCGAATACAAAGACAATGACAATAAGGATAATTGAGAAAACGAAGGAATCGAGCCATTCATACACAATTTCCCAAGGTCCTTTTTTCTCTTTTACGCGACGGAATTTTTTAGTATTTTTGTCATTATTCACAACTTCTTCAATTACTTTTGATTCTATTACCGGTTCTTTTTCTTTGTTTTCGTACTGAAATGAAATATCTTCTGTTCTTCTCATGCTTTCACCTGTTTTATTCCATTAGAGATTTCACAAATTCTCTGTAATCTATGATTTACACCCGAACGGGAAAGGGGCGAACTTAACATATCGCCTAATTCACGCAAAGAGATGTAGGGATTTTCTAATCTTATTTCTGCAAGTTCTTTCAAATCGTCGGACAAATATGAAAGTCCCACAGTATCTTTAATATGTGTTATTGCTTCAATTTGTTTCTGAGATGCACCAATTGTTTTATCAAGGTTTGCATTTTCAAAATTAAGTTTTCTGTTTACATTATTTCGCATATCCTTGTACATTTTAACTCCCATTATTTCCAATGAAGAATTAACTGCACCCATAACTGTCAACAAATCTTCAATATACTCGCTGTCTTTAAAATAGATAATATAGTTTGAATTTCTTGTTATACTTTTCGGCTCAACGGTAAGCTCGTCATAATCATTTATAAAGAGTTTCAAATCACGACTTAAATTAAGGTACGGCACAACAAATTCAAGGTGATAATTTTTATTCGGGTCATTGACTGTACCACAAGTAAGAAATACGCCCTTTAAAAATGCAACCTTACAGCATTCGTCAGTCACATTACTCCAATTAAGCCTTGATGCACCATTTTTCTTATCATATCCAAAAACCTCAAGCACTTTTAATCTATCTTCTTTATCTGTCACTTCAACCTTGAATTTTCCTGCATCAGATTTTGTAAGCGTAGGCTTTACATTACACACAATCTGCATCAATTCAGAATACTTTTCAGCAACACCCTCGTGTTCAGTAAGAAGATACATATCGTAGTATGAAAATGCTCTTGAAAACAACATCATACCGTATGCAAAGGAATGCACACAGCAATCATTTTCTATTTCCATAGACAATATTTCATTTTTTACATTTGCTGAAAATGACATATTTAAGAATCCTATCTCTGAATATCTCTGTGATAAACTGACGCTTTAAAGCCTTTATCCTTTATTGCATTACACAGTATTTCTGCAAAAACAACTGAACGATGTTTTCCGCCTGTACAACCAACTGAAATTGTCAACTGACTTTTGCCTTCACTTATATAAAGGGGAACAAGATATGTAACTAAATCCGTAAGCTTGGGTTCAAGATTCTTTGCTTCATCAAAGCTCATTACATAATCACGGACAGGAGCATCAAGTCCCGTTTGTGATTTAAGTTCAGGAATGTAAAAGGGATTCGGCAGACAACGGACATCAAAAATAAGGTCGGAATCCTTTGGTGAGCCATATTTAAAGCCAAAGGAAACAACGCTGATTTTCATTATTTTTGTTACATCCTGCAAAAAGAATTTTGCAATTCTCTCCTTAAGCTGTGATGTTGACAAATACGAAGAATCAATAACAAAATCCGATATATTTCGTGCTTTTTTCATTAATTCACGTTCTTCGGCAATTATTTCCTGTAATGGTTTTGTTGAGTCCAATGCTGAAAGAGGATGTTTTCTGCGAGTTTCCTGATATCGACGTAATAAAACATCATTGTCGGCATCCATAAAAAGAATTTTGTACTCGCAATTCATCCCCTGTAAACTCTCAAGAGCAGAAAAAAGTTGTGAAAAGGAGTCGCCAAGTCGAGCATCAGCAGCAATTGCAACTTTTTCTCTTATTTCAGCAGAATCATTTAAAATCTGCACAAATGTAGGAATAAGCTCAGGCGTCATATTGTCAACACAGAAAAATCCGATATCTTCTAAAGATGCCATTGCTCGTGACTTTCCTGCACCTGACATACCCGTAACAATTACAAGTTGCATTTTCCCTTCTCCTTCATTCCCCGATTATTTTAACTTCTGTTTCAAGATTTACACCGAATTTATCTTTAACAATCCTTTGAACATCACCGATAAGCGTAATAACATCAGTAGCAGTTGCGCCACCCTTATTGATTACAAAACCCGCGTGTTTTTCGCTGACCTGTGCACCACCCACAGTATAGCCTTTAAGTCCGCTTTCTTCTATAAGAGCACCTGCAAAATATCCTTCAGGTCGTTTAAAAGTACTACCTGCGCTCGGATATTCAAGTGGTTGCTTGTCTTTTCTTCTCATAAGCTTATCGTCCATAGCAAATTTGATATCTTCTTTTTCTGCTTTTACAAGTTTCATAACTGCAGAAACGATTGTATATCCGTTTTTTGTATATGCACTATGACGATAACCTAAATCAAGATTTTCCTTTGATAATTCTCCAAAATTCCCCTTGTGGTCAATATGCTTTACAGAATAAAGCACATCCTTCATTTCTCCACCATAAGCACCTGCGTTCATATAGACAGCACCACCTAAAGTTCCGGGAATGCCATATGCAAAATCAAGTCCTGAAAGAGAGTTTTCAAGTGCAAACATACAAAGAGATTTAAGAGAAGCACCTGCTTCACAGAAAATTGTTGTTTCGTCAAGAAGCTTGATTTCTGACATCTGTGAGCCGATTTTTATTACAACACCCTTAATCCCCTTGTCAGTCACAAGAAGATTTGAACCGTTACCGATTATCAGTGGCTCTGTATTTTCTGAACAACAAAAAGCAATAATTTTTTCAAGAGAATCAACGGAATCAGGTGTAATGAGAAGACTTGCATTACCGCCACATTTGAATGTTGTATATTTTTTCATAGGCGCATCATATTCAATTTTCGCACCAAGATTTTCAGCAAATAATGCAATTTCCTTATACACGCTTTTTCCTTCTTTCTGAAAAATTAATTAATAGTTCTGCCAGATGTCGATTTCCTTTGAATGTGGCTCATAGCCATCATCCATACCGAGTTGATGAAGAAGCTCACGAGCAGCATTATAGCCCATTTTCTTCTGTCTGTTATTCATAGCAGCACATTCGATAATAACTGCAAGGTTACGACCGGGCTTAACAGGGACAACAGTAAGCGGAATTTTAACATCCATAATATTTATGTATTCATTATCAAGTCCCATACGGTCATATACCTTTGAGCTGTCCCAAGGCTCAAGCTGAATAACCATATTGATTTTTTCAGTTAATTTAACAGCACCCATACCAAAAAGACGACGGGCATTGATAATACCTATTCCTCGAAGCTCGATAAAATGACGGATATTATCAGGTGCAGAGCCAACAAGTGTTTTTGCAGATGCTTTTCTTATTTCAACCGCATCATCAGCAATAAGACGATGACCACGCTTGATAAGCTCGATTGCAGTTTCACTCTTACCAACACCACTGTCACCCACGATTAAAACGCCTTCACCGTAAACTTCAACAAGAACACCGTGACGGGTAATACGAGGTGCAAGTGCAGTACCAAGGAAATAGATAAGAGTTGACATACTTGCAGATGTTGCTTCTGCAGTTCTGATTACGGGCACACGATACTTTTGTGCAGCCTCAACCATACCTTCAAGAGGTTCAAGGCTTCTTGTGATAATTACAACTGATGGTTTTTTGCTGAAAAGTCTTTCGATACATTCAAGCTGTTGTTCCTTACTGAAGGATTTGACAAACTCAAATTCTGAAAATCCGAGATACTGAACACGGTCAGGGTCAAAATACTTGTCATTACCTGCAAGTAAAAGTCCGGGTCTGTTTACTTCCTGCGATGTAATTGAAATATCGGATGCATCACAAGGTAAATATATTGTTTCCAAACCAAATTCATTAATAATTTTTTCTAATGTTACGGAATATTTAGATGGCAAAACGCCTATCTCCCCTTTATAAAAACATATTTAAGTTATTATATAACATTCTCGCAGATTTTCCAATAGTTTTTTTAAAAATTTTTAATAAAAATCCGAACCCGACAGGATATTTCCCATCGGGTTCTTCCTAATTTCTGAAATAAGGTTATTTCATATTTTCTTCGTATGACTTAATCATCTTTTTAGATGTGTGTCCTGTACGGAAAAGTGTTTTCTCAAGAATATCACTACTAAATAGTTTAATTCTTAGTAACATTGAACCATCTTCCTGTGGAGTCACATATATATGGTCTATATACTGATTAATAAAAGCAGGAGTTATTTCCGATTCATTTTCAATATCCTTAACTGCTTTTTTTAGTTGTAATTTAATATTCAATAATTCATTAGCTACATTTTTTTCAGCATTTTTCTCAGCATCAAACTCGGCAAGAATCCGTTCAGCCTCATTTATTTCTTCTTCACATTTTGCATACATAATCTCAAAATCTTTATCGGAAATTTTCCCTTCAACATTAAAAAGTAAAAGTTTTTCCTTTTTCATACGAGAAGTTTCAATTATCTTTTGATACTTTTTTATATTGGTCGATGAAGATTTATTTAAAGTCTTCTTATACATTTCTAAATACTCATTAATGTATTTATCTGCATCTTCGTATGTTTCTGTGAAAACCTCAAAAAGTATTCTTTTTATTTCTTTTTCATTAATCGAAAATGACGGACAACTATTCGCACCATTTTTTAGTTTATTACTGCATGTCCATCTTGACATGTTTTTACCTTTATAATATCCATCTTTTCGATAAAACGAAGAATCACAATGTGTACACACAAGTTTACCAGTTAATAAATTCGCGTGATTACACTTGTTCTGCCTATTTTTAACATCCAAACTTCGTCTCTTTAACACCTTGTTGGCTTTATCCCAAAGTTCTTCTGATACAATTGCTGGTACAATTTCACCTGTTTCATCCTTATACATTACCCATTGTTCAGGTGGCAAAAATTTTTGCTTTTTAGTAAAGATATCCATAATTTTGACTTTGTTTCCAACATAGTATCCTTTATACTTTGGATTTGAAATCGTGTTTGACATAGTTGAATGACTTATTTTATTTCCGTTACGATTTCTATATCCTTTTTCCCAAAATATTTTTTCAATTTGAGCCATACTATAATTATCAGTTGAATACAACTCAAATAATTCCCTAACCATTATTGCTTCTTCTTCATCAATAACAAGTCGCTTATTTTCTTTAATATATCCCCATATTCTACTATTTCCTAAAACTACACCATTTTTAATAGCCTGTTGATGTCCAAATTTAATTCTTGATGATAATTTTCTTAGCTCATCCTGAGCTATACCAGCCATGATAGTAAGTCTTAATTCACTATCTTCATCGATAGTATTAATATTATCATTCTGAAAGAATACACAAACACCACATCTTAACAACTCACGAGTGAACTGTATACTGTCTAAAGTATTTCGCGCAAATCGGGTTATTTCCTTTGTTATAATCAAGTCAAATTTTCCTGATTTAGCATCAGATATCATTGAATGAAAACTTTCTCTTTTCTTAGTCGTTGCAGCCGACAACCCTTCATCAACATAGCCATCTACATAAGTCCAGTTTGCATTTTGCGAAATTAAGTTTTTATAATATTGTTTTTGATTGACTAATGAATTAATTTGTTCATCTGAATCAGTTGAAACACGTGCATAAAATGTAACACGTAGGGGTAAATCATAAATTGTTTTTGTTCTTAAATCATTTCTAACTGAATATATATCCATACTATATTTTCTCCCTTGCATCATTTTTATATTATTTTACTATAATATAAATTGATAAGCAAGAATAAACAAAAAAGATTTGGCATTTACCAAATCTTAACTTACCAAAAAATTCTTTTCTATTTCTCTTTTTTACTGAAGGGTATCCTCAATGGCCTGCAGAGAATCCAGCATCTCGTCAAAGCCGGCATAATCAGCATCGA
>JAZSDZ010000032.1:0-18608 GCA_045531435.1 Candidatus Fimenecus sp. | reverse complement strand
ATTTGTTATTGTTACATTATTATTTTCCGTTATGTTTATAATTAAGTATTTTATGGGAATTGATGAAATTTGTGTAGTATATGTACTTGCATATATGTTCAATACAGTTGTAGGTATCGGAATAGGCCACGGAATAAGAACACTTTCAATTTCAATTGCAGAAAAAATCCGTGAACAAAAAAGCAAATAGAGAAAGGAGAGCATTATGAAGAAGAGCAAGGAAAATACGATTAACAATATGAAAGCCTCAGCATTTGGTGGTAAATGGCAGATAACAAGATTTATTCTTATTTTACTACCGATTGTGTGGATATGCTTTCCGATGTATGATTATGTGAAAATTGAATCAGTTGATGCTCCTACGGAAAGTGGTGTGGTTTCATTCATTACACTTATCCAATCAATTCTTAACTCTATAACTAAGACAGATACTGGTGCTGTAACCTTAGATGTATGGTTGTCGGATAAGGTATACTTCTGCATACTCATTTTAATTGTTTGCATTATCGTGTTTTCAATTGCCGGGATTATAATTTCATTATTTTCAGTTGGCCAAGGTGCAATGATAAGAATTATTCTGTTTCAGTTTATTTGCTATATAGTTGTAATAGGTTTAGGTTATTTGCCGTTATATTACAGTTCAGACCCAAATGTCGGCTTCAGTTCTTCTATTGGATTCAAAATGGTGTCATTAACTTATTTGTTAATTATTGAGTCACACAGACAGTTTGATAAAAAGCTGAATCCTACAAAATACAAACAAAGCACTCAATGAAAGATTCACAGAGATTAAGCAGATAAATAATATCATACTATAGAATTAATAATATTAAACGCTAAAGAGAAAAATTAGTTTTACATAATACTTGTTATTTTGTACGATTTGCTAAGGTATTTTTTGTATAACATAACAATGTGTTTTAATTGAATTTATACGTTTAATGTGATAAAGATGAAGTGAGTAATTATATCTTATGATATTTATGTTGATTTGGAGCATGGAATCATGTTTTGTACAAAGAAAATGATAATCAAAGCATTATCAGTAATCTTAGCAGTTATGCTTACATTTACAGCAACACTTTACAGTGCAGATGGTGAAGTTCTTGCAACAGATACAATCGAAATGAAGTCAAAAGCAGGCTTCTTCGATAAAATCGGCGGATTCTTCCGTTCTCTCTTCGGTACTACAAAGATTTATGAAAACTAAATAGTTGCAAAAATGCAGGTGCAATTTAATGTACCTGCATTTTTTGCTGTTTTATTGAAAAAAAGAGTGACTTTACAGCCACTCTAAATTTCGTTGTTTAATATGATATTTGTTTTACAAAAGGTGATTAGTTGAAATATCTCTTCAAAAGTCCTTCAAATGCTTTACCGTGTCTTGCCTCGTCACAGTAAATGGCTATATTTCAATAATTATAAAGTCTATCACACATTATAATCACACAATTTCAAAATTCTATATGTGAAATTATGTGATTATATACTCTATTTTTATGACATAAGCACAGGTGATTAAGTATCATCTGTGCTTAAAGATTACTCTTGCAGAATAAAGGAAGTAATTATACTGTACAGAAAATACGAATAATCGTTAAGTCGTTCTTATAATGAATTTGTTAAAAATAAATTTTAATTAAATCTAAACAATCATAAATATAACTTATTAAAAAATCTGTTTATTACTTGCAATATTCGACGAAAAGTGATAAAATGAATAAAAATAATATTGATATGAGAAGATACGGTTTGAACAGTTGTAAGCTTAGTAGATGTAAAAGGGAATCAGGTTCGAATCCTGAACAACCGCCATTACTGTATTTGACAGGTAAAAGCACAGATACCATTGGATTTTTTTCTGAGAAGGTGTGCTTTAAAATGATTATTATCATTGTATCATAAGTCAGGAGACCTGCCGTATCTTTTTAGGTTTAACACAACTTGGGTGAGAAGAGTGCAACCGATTTATCGCCATTATTGGCTTCGATGTTGCACTTTTTATTTTGCAATTAAGCGAAGTCCTGTTTGTGTTGTGATATTTCAGTTGTACTCTTTTAGCCTTGATGGTTGAAAGAGTTTTTTGTTTTTTAAGGTGTTTATTATGATTAGTGAAGAAAAAAAGAAACAAGCTGCACTGTTACTACAGAAAAAAGCAGAAGAAATCGGCAGAACTCCCAAAAAAGATGATTTTGATGATGTTACCATTGCTCGTATAAAAGCGTATCTCGGACCTTGGCCACGAGCATTGGAATATGCGGGATTAAAAGAATCAAAGGAAAAACCTGTTCAATCTAAAAAGAGAAAATCTAAATCTCAAAGATTAAAAGGACTTAAAAATCTTGAAAAGAAACGCAATAAAGAAAATGTAAAAAAACAAGGAGAATAATCATGAGAAAAATTTTATCAATTTTACTTGTATTATTAACACTCATCAGTTCATTCAGCATTATTTCTTATGCTGTCAGTTTGTCTTGCAACAACATAACTGATACAAAAACCGTTACGGATTCTGCAGTTCTTAAATTCAGTAAAAAATTCGGTTCAAATTATAAAGGTGCTCCAACTCCGCCAATTGTAGTTGATAATACATTGATTGTGGTTTCAGGTGTAAAGTTATATAAACTTGATGCCGAGACAGGAGAAGAAATTGCAAGTGTTCAGATGAGTGGTAGTTCGCTTTATACAACTGTAAGTCCTCTTTATGCGGACGGTATGATTTTTGTTCAGCTTGATGGTGGTATTATTCAGGCTTTTGATTATAAAAAAATGAAATCCTTATGGATTTATACTGATTCATTAGGTGGTCAGGCTCTTTGTCCTATTACTTATGATAATGGTTATATTTTCACAGGCTTTTGGAATGGTGAAACTGATTACGCAAATTATGTCTGCCTTAATGTGAAAGACGAAAATACAAGAAACGAAACAGAAGCCAAAAATGCAAAATGGACATATAAAACACTTGGAGGGTTTTATTAGGTAGGTTGTGTAGTATCAGGTAATTATGTTGTTTTCGGAAAAGATAACGGAAAGGATGATACTACAAGCAATTCTAAAATAATATCTTTAAATAAAAATACAGGTACTGAAGCTTCATCAATTACAGTTAAAGGAGATATCCGTTCATCAATTTCTTATGCTTCCTCTGTTGATTCATATTATGTTTCAAGTAAAGCAGGATACATATATAAATTCTCTATGAATTCTTCAAATGGTAAATTGACTCTTCAAAATACATATACAGCTTCCGGCTCTGTTACTGGAACACCTGTTATTTATAATGGCAGACTTTATGCAGGTTGTCAAAAAGGAACTGCAGGAGAGTTCATTGTTCTGAATGCAAGTAATCTGAATAAGATTTATTCTTCTTCAATGTCAGGCTATCCACAAGCTACAATGCTTGTTTCAACGGGATATGAATCATCAAACGGAAAGATTTACATTTATTCAACCTACAATAACAGTCCCGGTGGAATAACTATGTTTGAAGATTCTGCAGGTCAGACAAGTGCTGTAAAAAAAGAAATTTTTACACCTGATGACAGTATGAAACAATACTGTATCAGCACTATTTCTGCAAGTGAAGACGGAACAATTTATTATAAGAACGATTCAGGAAATATCTTTGCTGTTGGAAATAAAGAAGAAAAGAAATTATCATTCTTTGAAAAAATAATTTTAGCAATTAAAAATTTCTTCGCAAAACTATTTGGATAATAAAGGAAAGGAGAATGAAAATGAATATTGGATTCAAAAGTTTTCATCCGATTGCATCATTTGTGTTTTTTGTTTTCTCATTCTCCGTTTGTCTGATATCTTCTAATCCGTATTTAATTGCTGTTTGTTTTATAACAGGTGCTTTATATTGTTTTAAGCTCCAAGGAAAAAAATGTATATCTTATTTAATTAAGTTTATTTTGCCTTTTGTTATATTGATAACATTTTTTAATGGCTTTGTTAATCATTACGGTGTTACTATTCTCTTTGTGTTAAAAAACGGTAACAATTTCACATTAGAAGCTTTAATTTATGGTTTTGTATCTGCTGTTAAAATTGCAAATATGCTTTTATGGCTTGAATGCTTTAATGAAATTATTACGTCTGAAAAAATCATATATCTGTTTGGTAGATTATCACCGAGAATTGCTTTGATTTTATCAATGGTTTTAAGATTTATTCCATTAATCAGAAATCAATCAGAAGAAATAATAAAAGCAGAAAAAGGAATTGGAAACAGTAATTATACAAACGTCTTTGATAAATTAAAAAAAGCCTTAAGACGAATTTCAATTCTCATTTCCTGGACTCTGGAAAAAGGTATTGATACATCTGATTTAATGAGAGCAAGAGGATATGGACTTCGTGGCAGAACTTCATATAACAGTTATATCTTTTCTGTTAAAGATTTAATATCTACTTCAGTTTTTACTTTTTCATTTGTTTTGTTGATTATTTCTGTTGAAAAACTTGAAGCCTTTTATAATCCTGTAATTATAATACCTGAGTTTGATTTAATGTTATTTGTTTTACTATTTATATTTACACTTGTTCTGTCAGCACCTGTTTTTCTTGATATATGGGAGGAAAAAAGATGGAAAATTTCATAATTCAAAATCTGAGTTTTTCCTATGCAAATACAGAAGAACAGGCCATTAAAAAAATTAATTTACGAATTGAACAGGGAGAATTTATAGTAATTTGCGGTAAGTCAGGCAGTGGCAAATCAACATTACTTCGTATGCTTAAGCCTGAACTTACACCTAACGGAAAAGTTTCAGGAGAAATAAAAATATTTAATAAAGATAAAAAAGATTTTACTCAAAGAGAATCTGCAGAATGCATTGGTTTTTTGCTTCAAAATACTGAATATCAAACAGTTACCCATACCGTTCGTTCTGAACTTGCATTCGGACTTGAAAATTTAGGCTATGACAGTAAAACTATAAGATTGCGTATTGCTGAACTTTCTGCGTATTTTTCTCTTGAAAGTATTATTGATAAAAGAATCAGCGAACTTTCAGGTGGTCAAAAGCAAATTGTTTGTCTTGCAAGTATTGTTGCAATGCACCCGAAAGTAGTAATTCTTGATGAACCAATATCACAGCTTGACCCTGTTTCATCTGTTTCTTTCCTTGAAATTCTACAAAAGCTTTGCAGAGAAAACGGGATAACAATCATAATGAATGAACATCGTCTTGAAAATGTAGTTGGACTTGCAGACAGAGTAATTATTATGGATGATGGTGAAATTATTAGTGATTGTTCGCCACAAAGTATTTCAAGACAACTTATAAATGAAAATGAATTTGTAAAATGTTCAATGCCGGTTCCAATGCGGCTTTTTGCAGAACTTGATATAGAAGAATCACTTCCAATTAATGTTGCACAAGCTCATAAAAAGCTTAATAAACTTTTAAATGGAAAAGTGAAATATACAAATCCACAAAGAGAAGAAAGAATATTATCTGAATCATTTGCCGTAGAAATGAAAAATGTATGGTATGCATACAACAGTAGTGGATATGTTCTTAAAAATATGAATCTTAAAATAAAAAGTGGTTCATTTACTGCTCTTATGGGTTCAAACGGAGCAGGGAAAACTACTGCACTTTCTCTTATGTCAGGTCTTCTTGATTGTAAATCCGGAAAGATTAAATTGCTTGGTAAAGATATAAAAAAATACAGGAATCAGGAAATATATAACGGTATGATTGCAGTTTTACCACAAAAATGTGAAAGTCTGTTTGCAGGTAATACCATAAGAGAAGATTTAGAATGTGTTTTGAAGTTTTCAGGCTGTAATAAAACAGATATGACAGAAAGAATTGATGAAGTTTCAAGATTCACTCAGATTCAACATCTCCTTGACAGACATCCTTATGATGTAAGTGGTGGTGAATTGCAAACGTCTGCACTTGCAATGCTTCTTCTTAAAGAACCTCAGATAATCTTTCTTGATGAGCCTACAAAAGGTATGGATAACTTATTCAAGAAACAGTTTGCAGAAAAGATTCATAGTTTATGCAGTAATGGTATTACGGTTATTATGGTTTCTCATGATACAGAATTTTGTGCTGAATATTGCGATGAATGTGCAATGATTTTTGACGGTATGTGTGTTTCACAAGAAAACAAAAATGATTTTTTTGCTCACAATTACTTTTACACCACATCAGCAAATAAAATTGCAAGAGATATTTTTCCATGGGCTATTACACAAAGGCAGGTGCTTCAGTTATGCAAAAAAAATCTGCAAAATTAACTGTCGTATCAATAATTGTATTATTTATTCTCGCACCTATTACAATATTTCTTTCATTCAAATTTCTGGATGGTAAAAGTTATTACATACCTGCAGTACTAATAATCATCTTTTCAATGATTCCTTTTTTCGTTTTTTTTGAAAACAGAAAAATCAAAACAAGTGAAATTGTCATTGTTTCATTACTGACATCACTTTGTGTTGGTGCAAGAGCAGTTCTTGCTTTTATTCCACAGGTTAAACCTACTTGTGCTATTGTTATTGTGTCTGCAATAGCATTCGGACCGAATGTTGGTTTTGTGGTTGGAAGTCTTTCAATGTTCGCATCAAACTTTATTTTCGGACAAGGTGCTTTCACGCCATTTCAGATGCTTGGAATGGGTCTTGTAGGATTTATTTGCGGTGTTATATTCAATTGTAAAAAATACAATACAAATAAAATTCTCGTTGCGATTACAGGTGGTTTAATTTGCTTTGTTGTTTATGGCTTTATTGTTGATTCCTGTAGTGTTCTTATGATGGCAACTGAATTTAACATTAAATCTGTAATGAGCATTTACGTATCAGGTATGCCATTTAATCTCATTCACGGAGCAATCACTGCTATACTGCTATATTTTATTAACAAACCAATGACAGACAAATTCACACGATTAAAAATAAAATACGGAATATTTCAAATGGAGTAATATATGAAAAAGATTAAATTAATTATATGTTTGTTCATTGTTATTGTTTCACTTTCCGGTTGTGGTAATACTGTTTCTGAAACACCGACAACTCATGTTAATACAACTGAACATACAATTGTTGAAACAACTGAAATCATTCAGCAAACTGAAGAGCAGACTACTGATGAAGTGTTAAGTTCAACAGAAAAAATTACTGAAGAAAATTCAACTACAGAAACAATTACGGAACAACAAACAGAACAAACAACCGAACCTTCGACAGTTTCCTCTGAATATTGTTATGTTTCTATTGTCTGCAATACTATAAATGAGAATATGAATAATCTGAAAAAGGAAAAACAACCATTTGTTCCCAATGATGGTATTTTATTAAATGAAGTTGTTGTCGAAATAGAAGATGGAGATACAGCCTTTGATGTAGTTAAAAGAGCTTGTGAAAACAATACTTGTAAAGCAAAATGCAAATACTGTCAGAAAAATGGCATTCAGATTGAATATACATATACACCTGCATTTGACACTTATTACATAAAAGGAATCCATCAGCTTTATGAAAAAGATTGTGGAATGCAATCAGGGTGGATGTATAGTGTTAATGGAGCATTCCCAAATGTTGGTTCAAGTTCATATAAAGTAAAACCAGGTGATAAAATCGTCTTTGCTTATACATGCGATATGGGTGAAGATATCGGAAACAATTATTAAGGTATTTATTCTCTGCTATAGTGCACGATAACGGAGAATTTACATAAAAAGAAAAGAAAGGATTGAACAAAAATGAAAATGTTCAAAAAAACACTCAGCATTATCTTAGCAGTGATTATGCTTTTGGGCTGCACTTCCGTAATGGTTTTTGCTGCAGAGGATGATGTTACAGTAAGCCTTCGAATTGAAGGTATCACAGAATGTCTTTATTACGGAGATGTTACTGTAGCAAATGGTTCAACAGCCCTTGACGTACTCAAGGTCGCAGACGAAAGTGATGACTCACTTTCAGTTGTAGCTGTTGATTCAGAATACGGTGCTTACATTGTAAGTATCAATGGTATCACAGCAGGTACATACACAACAATGATGTGGGATGGCTGGTCATTTATGGTTGATGACGTAGCTCCATCTGTGGGTGTAAGTGCTTTTGTTGTTGCTGATGGTAATGAAATTGTAATATATTATGGTGACCCATTCAATACAGGTATGCAGTATCCTATCATCAACACAGAAAACATAACAAAAGGTGAAATATCTTTCACAAGCATGGATACTGTTTATGATGAAAACTGGAACGCTGTTGTAGCCGAATGTCCTGTTAAGGATTACACACTTATTTGGGGATATAACGGTGAAACAGTAGAAATCACACCTGATGAAAACGGTGTTTGTAAAGTTCCTTATAAATATCTTACAATTGGCGAGCATAGTGTTCAGATTGCAAGATATGATGCAAAAACAGGTCTTCCAACTGTTCTTCGTTATGCACCTGATTTCACAGCTTCAATCAGCTTCTTTGATGGAATCAATGTTTTAATTAATTTCATAGTTGATTTCTTTTCTGGCTTAGTTAAATAATTACATACTTATAACACCGTCAGTCATATTGATATGTCTGACGGTGTTTTATATAACAAAAGAGTGACTTTTCAGGCCACTCTTTTGTTATTATATGAGTTTTTATGTGAATAGGGGAGATTAGTTAAAGTATCTCTTGAGAAGACCTTCAAATGCTTTACCGTGTCTTGCCTCGTCACGAGCCATTTCATCGAATGCTTCACTCCGTTCGCATTCGCGTTTGTGCAGTAATATAGACGATTAGATTGTTATATTACAAACACAGGTGTTCCAAGAGGGGAAATGAAAAACTTTAAAATGTGTCCTCCATATACAAAGGAGGACAACAAAAATGTCAAAATCACAAAATTATGGTATCTCTCAACTTCCAAACGGTAATTGGTGTTACCGATTTACACGAACTGTTGACGGAAAAAGAGTGAACCGCAAAGGAACAAAAGACGAAGCAGGAAATCTACTCAAAACAAAACGAGCGGCAGAACAAGCAAAGGCAATTGCGGAAATGCGTTTTGAAGCAAGTCTATACCAAAAGCCTGAACGCCGTATGACTTTTGGAGAAGTTTATGCTGAATATTGCGAGCGTGGTCGTAGTGGTAAAGCATATTCAACTATTAAGAAACAAGACAGTTTATGGAACAATCATTTAAAAGAACAATTCGGTGGGCGTTATGTTGATGATATTGCAGTTGCAGAAGTCAATGACTATCTTTCATTTCTATACTATACCGAGGGACGCGCATATAAATATGTTGAAAGTTTTTTAAAGATGTTTTATCTTGTATTTGGTCAGGCTTATTCTCGTAATTATTTAAGTACAGACGCATACAACAAATTATGTATAAATAAAGATGTGCGTATCACAATGCCAAAAATGAAGATTGACGAAGATGTTGATATTATAGCATTTAGCCGTGAGGAAGTATATGCACTTGACGCATATTTTAAAGGTACAAATGCAGAAACTGCATATCTTTTAGGAAAATGTTGCGGCTTGCGTATAAACGAATGTTATGGCTTGAAATGGTCGAACATAGACATTGAAAACGGAGCAATAACCATTGACAGACAAATGCAGTATCAAGACGGTTTAATAAAAATTGTACCGCTGAAAACACGCAACGCGCGTAGAGTGGTATATATGAGCCAAAAGTTGAAAGAATATTTCATAAAATTAGCGGCAGAAACAAAGGCGCATTCCGTTGATTTAAAAGCACAACGAGTGCAAAACTGTACTTATATTTATGATGTTGACGGTAGCAAGTTATCTTCTCTTGAACTTGTTAATAGTTTACCGAATGGAAAGATACAAACAGTAAACTCTATGAAATATCATAGCCGTACAATTAAGAGTGTTTTGAAGATAGACTTTAAATATCATTATTTACGCCATACATACGGTACTCGTCTTGCAGAAATGAATACGCCTACACATATTCTTTGTAATCAAATGGGACACGCAAGCGGAAAGGTCACAGAGCGTTATTATCTTGCTGTTTCACAAACAGGTATTGATATTCTTGTTAATAATTTAAACGGCATTTAAAAGTAAAACACGGTGATATACGGTTAAGCACGGCTCGCGTCGGTGCGTGGCATATATAAAATTAAGCGGGAGGCGCAAGGCTTCCCGCTATTTATGTATTATATTAAAATATAAATGCTCCTGATTTTATTTCTTGTTGTGGTAAGGTATAATCACATTGTAGGTCATAACGCAGATAATTACGCATATTATCCAAAAGCAACAGCATTTCATTGTATGCCTATTTATCTTTCTCCTCTGTCATATTTTCCCATACTGCTAACAAGCAATTATACATTTCTTTTTCTGTCATAATCTCTCCTTAAAAATCAAACTCGTTTAATGGCAGGGGAGAAACTTGTTTCTCCCTGCCAAAATTATTTATCATATTTATATTATCTATATTTATTTCTCTATTCTCTGCCGTTTCATTCTTTACGGATTGCGTTGTTCCAAAATCGTCTGCCGTAAAGTCATAACCGTCAGCGGTTATATTCTTTTCTGTATGTGTGACGCGTTTCGGTGTTTCGTAGAAATCAAATGTGTTACTATTTCCACGCTGTATAAGATACCCTTTATCTATTAGTTTAATAAATTGGTCGCGATATGTTGAGGGTGGCATTCCTACCGCTTGCCGTATGGCAGCAGGGGAAAGCGCAATCATATAGCCGTCAGCATTTGACGCAAAGTATAAATAAAGCATAAGTGCGTGCGCCCCGAGGTCGCGTGCAGCGGCTTGCCAATTAATGTTTTTTATGCCGAGGAAATCAGCCGTGGCGCGTTCACGATTGATTTTTATATTCCTCTAATTTGGAT
The DNA here is from genome assembly GCA_045531435.1 of Candidatus Fimenecus sp. Classification (GTDB taxonomy): domain Bacteria; phylum Bacillota; class Clostridia; order Oscillospirales; family Acutalibacteraceae; genus Fimenecus. The sequence continues at coordinate 7,747 of JAZSDZ010000032.1, read as the reverse complement.
ATGTTACATTAGGCATATCTTTTTCTCCTTTTTCTCTTGGTTTTTATCAGTTTCCTAATTCGTTTATACGATTATTCAAATCATCAATTGCCGCAATTATTTCGGATACATCAGCGGTAATGTTTAAACGCTGAATTACTCTGTCAGCAATTACATCAAATTCTCTATCGGTCAGTAATTCGTTTTTCATTATTGACTTTTGGTATTGATACTATAACATAATATCTCCTGTTTTTTCAGCGGCTTCAAGCCAACGCTCAAACATACTTTTGTGCATATTTTTCACTCCTTTTTATTGATTTTTTATTTACATATATATTATACAAATTTTTTTATGTAAAATCAAAGAAGTACGCCTGACGGTGAGATTAAAACATCATATTCGGGGAGGGGTATATTTCGGGAAAAACAAAATTTATTTTTTTGCTTTTGGGTATGTGTGGTACGCTCGTCGTTTAAGTGTGATTTTTGTTTGACCGTGACCGTTTACGTTAGAATATGATTGTTTTTGCTTGATTTCTTGAAAATCAATAGAAATTCAGCTTGATTTTAACAAAATATTATATGTTTTTGTGAAATTCTTATATATTCAAAGAAAATCGAACAAATTCAGACAAATTTTGACAAAACCCTTGACAATATATATATATATATATAATGGATTGTACAGTTTCGTGCATTTTCACGAAGTTGTACATTTTTTATTTTTGGAGGTGCGCTGTTATGCGTATTATTATTGACACAGAATTAAACAAAATTATCGTTCCCGACAGTTTCTTTAATCAGATTGACAAAATGAACAAGGTTCTTTCTGAAAATGACTCAAACAAAAAGGTTGATTATATCGAGTATATAAAAACATCTTTTGAAAAGGCTATGAAAGAAGCTCCTATTCGTAAGGCTGACATAAAGAGAAAATAATATGGCTAAAAGAGTAACACCCGAGGAAGTCCTCGAAATGCACCGTCTTTATGCTCGGCTTGGCAATTACGCCGCCGTAGGGCGTGAAATTGGGCGCAGCGGCTCAACAGTTGCAAGATATGTACAAATGAAAGGCGTGCCGCAAAATATGAGGATTGCGGTTAATAATTTGATAGCAAAGAATTAAGGAGGATTATTATGCGTACAGCAAAAGAAATGGGAGATTTTTGTCTTGAACACAAATACGATTTTTCAGGCGGAAATAAAATTTATCAGCATTTTGAAGTTGTTGAAAGAAATTTGACGGCAAACGAAGAAGTGGTTTTTGCTTTTGTGTCTAACGGAGTTAAAGATAGACGGGGAAATGCTATTCTTGGCGGATTAATGGCAGTTGTTTTCACTGATAAAAAGATGATTTATGCGCAGAGAAGAACAATTATGGGTGATTACATAAAAACAGTAAACTATGATAATATAAATGACATATCATCAAAGATAGGTTGGCTTTTTGGAGAAATTGTAATAGATAGCATAACTGAATATATGGATTTTTCTGTTGATAAATTTAATGTCGAAACTATGCGTAATTTAGCACTTGAAGCAATAGAAAGCTATCGTATGAAAAAGAATGCTGTGAATACACAAGTTAATCAAGTGTCAGCGGCAGACGAATTGAAGAAGTTTAAAGAATTACTTGATATGGGTGTAATCTCGCAAGAAGAATTTGACGCAAAGAAAAAGCAGTTGCTTGGGCTGTAATCGTTACATAAAAGCGCGGGGCGCAAGCTCCGCGCTATATTTTTACATATTCAAGCGTTCGCAAAAGTACACTTTTACAAACATACAAAAACCGTACAAAAAATCTGTTTGTAAAATATAAAATTTAATTTACAAACATATTCGTAAAAGTGTTGACATTTACGAACACTTATGTTATAATACGAACATAACATAAGGGAGGACGCAAATATGAACAGCCGCACATATTATTATGCAAGAGTTTCAAGCAAGGAACAGAATTTAGACAGACAGATTGCTGCTTTTGTGGCTCTTGGAGCAACAGACCGTGATATTATCACGGACAAAGAAAGTGGTAAGGATTTAGACAGAAAAGGGTATCAGGCATTAAAAAATGCAATGTTACGCCGTGGTGATACACTTGTTGTTAAATCACTCGACAGATTGAGCAGAAACAAACTCGACATTCATAATGAATTACAGTATTTTAAAGAGAACGGCATACGCTTGAAAGTTATTGATTTACCAACAACAATGATGGACTTACCCGAGGGGCAAGAATGGGTGTTTGAAATGGTAAACAACATTCTTATTGAAGTTTTAGGAACGATTGCAGAGCAGGAACGCGAAACAATACGCAAGCGTCAGGCAGAGGGGATAGAAGCCGCAAAAAATAACGGCAAGAAATTAGGACGCCCCGCGCTCGTCTTTCCTGCAAATTGGAATGATGTTTATTCCTCTTGGAAAGCAGGAGAGATAACAGCAAAAACAGCAATGGAAATGACCGAAACAAAAAGAACAAGTTTTTATAAACTTGTTAATATGACAGAAAATAATTAAATTGGGACACATTTTTTAAGGGACACATTTCGTTACTTTTGGATTAATTAAAAATGGAACGGGACACGCAAAGGACACAGGCATAAAAAGAGAGGGAATGACATTTGTCTTTCCCTCTTGTAAAAACTTGTTATTTATGGGGTTTTATTAGTTGAAATATCTCTTTAAAAGACCTTCAAATGCCTTACCGTGTCTTGCCTCGTCACGAGCCATTTCATGAACTGTATCTGATTAGTTCTTATTGAAAAACATAAGTCTTTGTAAGAAGTTTATAACAACTTTTTAACAACTTTTTTACCACTTTTTAAAAACTTTATAAGAAATAGTGACCATCTTTAGTAGTCAAAAATGGAGTGATAATTGATGAAAAAGAAGGAAACAGGCGTTTATCAACTTAATAATGGTAATTGGGAATATAGGTTTACCGTTACTAAAGGTGGTAAAAAAACTCATTATCGTAAAAGAAAAGACGAAAATGGAAATGTATTTAGAACTCAGACTCAAGCCAAGAGGGCAAGAACAGAAGCAATAAAAAAATATAGACAATCAGAATATCTTTCTGTTCGCAGTTCTCTTGGTATAGTAACAGTTAGACAGGTGTATGAAGAATACTGTGAAACAGGAAGATATGACAAAGCATATACAACAATTAAAAAGCAGGACTCTTTATGGAAAAATCATATTTGTGATAAGTTCGGTGATAGATATATTGATGATATTACAGTCGCAGAAATCAATGATTATCTTTCATATCTTTATTACAATGAGGGCAGGGCATATGGTTATGTGGAAGCATTTCTCAAAATGTTCTATCTTATTTTCGGTCAAGCATATTCAAGAGATTATCTTGATAGTGAAATTTATAGTAAACTATGTTTGAATAAAGGCACAAAAATTCATATGCCTAAAAGAAAAACTGATGATGAGGATGATGTTGCTACATTTACTAAAGAAGAAATCAGAATACTTGATGATTATTTTGCAGGTAGTAATGGAGAAACTGCGTATTATCTTGGTAAATTCAGCGGTTTGAGAATAAATGAATGTTACGGTCTGAAGTGGGATAATGTTGATGTAGAAAAAGGTGTGATTATCATTGACCGTCAAATGCAATATCAGAATGGACTAATCAAACTTGTTTCTTTAAAAACAAGGAACGCCAAAAGAACAATATACATGAATGATATGTTACAAAGATATTTATCAGAACTATCAGAAAAGAGGATAGAGGCAGAACAAAATCTGAAAGAAGTCAGACTTCAAAATCAGACATTTATTACAGATATTGACGGTCAAATGATTTCTTCTCTTGAATTAGTTAATACAGTTGATAATGGTAAAATTCTGACTGTAAATTCAATGAAATATCATACACGCAGGATAAAGGAACTACATGATATAACTTTTAAATTTCATTATCTTAGACATACTTACGGAACGGCTATGGCAGACATGAATACACCAACGCATTTATTGTGTAATCAAATGGGTCACAGTAGTTCAAAAGTAACAGAAAAATACTATATCTCAATGTCAAAAACAGGTATTGAAATACTCCGTGATAATCTAAATAAGTTATAAAAAATAGCAGGAAGTTTTAATTTGCTTCCTGCCATTTTTTAATATTTACTCTCAATATCTTTTAAGAATTTTTTCATTCCTTCAACAACTTCAGGTGGATGAACAATACTTGCTCTCTTGCGAAAACCACACATCCATGCGTAAAATTGGTCACTGATTTCAACATCTGCAATTACTATGAAATTGCTTTTGCCGTCGGGTCTATAAGTAACATCAGATTTATTACCAAATCTTTCGATAACTGCACTAAGAAGTGAATTATTAAATCTCATACTAACACGCTTGTTTTCACCACTGAACATAGAGAAAACTCTTTTTGTATATGTTCTAAGGTCAACACCGTCAAAGATTTCGTTCCCTTCTCGTGGTTCTTTTGTTATTTCTATTTCTTGCATACGGTCAACACGATAAGTTCTCATTTCTTTGTATCGGTCATCATAGGCTAATAAATAATAATTCCCTTCATTGATTATGAGTTTATATGGACTGACCTTGTATTTAGAACCTTTGCGACATTCTGCTTGAGAATGTATATCATCAATAGTGTATTTTGTGTATTTGAATGTAATTTTTGTTGGCTTTCTTGGTTTGCCGTCACATCTCGTTGACATTGCTTCATTTATTAGAGCAATAGAATAAAGAATGTTTTCTTGTGTTGTTTTAACACGGTCACAAAGAAAAACTTCTGACTCAAGTTCATCTCTTTGATGAATACTGCAAAATTCACTTAATGTTTCAACAAGTTTGTATGCTTTGTCTTCAGAAACAAATTTTGTGGCATAAACGCACTGAGCCAAAAGGCGTAAATCTGCAAAGTCAAATTGTCTTGATAATAGTCGATATTTTCCACCTTTAACAGAGTCAATATCCATGCCGAACTCATCACGCAGAGCAGAAATATCACTGTAAATGGAACGGCGTTCACATATAATTTTATGCTCATCATTTAGGTAGTCTCTAATATCACTTGCATTGACAGGGTGATTTTCATCAGAGTTTTCAAGAAAGTATTGTGCAACATATAATGTCTTTAGTTTTTGATTTTGTCTTTTGGACATGATTTCACCTTCCTGTGACTATTGGCTTGATTATAGCATATAAAACCAAAAGATGAAAGTGTGAAGTCGGAACAAGTTGACTTTTATTTTGTGAAATGATACAATGTTTTCAATGGAAAATGTTTTATTAGACAAATGAGAAATTAACAGGAGGGGCTAAATATGAAGTGTCCGAGTTGTGGGGCAGAGTCGCAAGGTAAATTCTGTGAATATTGTGGAAGCGAAATGCCACAAGATAAATCTACTATAAATATCACAAATAACTATTATAACGGTTCTGCACCACAGGAGCATACTGAGGTCAATAATAATGTAGGCAAATGTCCTAAGTGTGGCAATTCAAAAATCAACTTTAAAAGAGAGCGAGTGGCAACTACAACACAATCTCATTCTCGTAAGAACTATATCGGTTCTGGCAGGCAAGGAAAGTCTGAAAGTCAGTCTGCATACAAAACTGTTGGTGTTTGTCAAAATTGTGGATATACTTGGAATCCTAACGAAGCCAACAAAGGTTCTAATAAAAAGACTTGGTTGTGGGTTCTTGGATGGATTTTTATTTTTCCACTTCCTCTCACTATATTGTTATTGAGAAAGAAGGACATGAAGCCTGCGGTTAAATACGGTATTATCGCCATTGCTTGGGTTCTATTCTTTGTGATAGGTATATTTGGAAATGGTGGAACTGATACTACACCAACTGAAACAACTCCGTCTCATACAGAAAGTTTGCAAGGAGACCAATCAAACAATAACGATACATCTGATACTATAAATGAAACGGAACCCCTTGAAGTTGTTCTCAATGATTACATTGCTGATGCAGTAAGTGTTTACAATTCCAAAGCAACAGAAAAACTTGTTTTTATTGAGGACTTCAAACCGTCCGATAAAGAGAATGGTCATTATAGAACCGAGTTCAGATTAACAGCATACAAAGATGCCGTAGGTAAGTCCTATGTCTTGGGCGATAAAGTTGTTGATATTATCGCATCTAAAACGATTTATGATGAGATTGATTGCAGAGTATATACCAATGATACAAGTCTTTCCCAAGTTGTTGCTTTGATTGAAGGTTTCTCTCCTATCTTGGATGAAGAATTAACCTCTGATGAATTGAAAAAAACTCTTGACGAGGTGTCCACTAAAAAGACCGCCAACGGATATTATTTTGGTGAGTTAGGAATTACCTTATTTGGTAGTGACGATAAAGGTTATGAACTAATGCTCAAAAATGACTAATCTTAGAAATATTTTTAAATTTCCAAGTGTTGGTTGATAGATTCCAAATTATATAGCAACAGGGAACGCTTCAAAACCGTTCCCTGTTGTTTTATATCTGTAAAAGAGAAATGTATTTGTATATCGTTGTTCTACTCATACTACAAACTCGTGCAAATTCCGAAATGTTCAAGTTACCTGACTTAAACGCAGGATAATGCCTGAAGAATATTTGTGGGATTTGTTCAGTAGTTGTTTGCGGTCGTCCGACTTTAATCCCATTTGCCTTCGCATTTGCAACGCCTGAACGCACTCTGTCTCTGATTATACGCAATTCAAGTTCTGCAAATACTCCTGACATTTGAATAAAGGCGTTTGTCATAGGGTCAATCTTACCATTTGAACAATCAACCGTGATACTACCAACAATAACAAGTCTGAGTTTCTTTTCTTTGACTGTTTCTATTATTTCACAAAGTTGTTTTGTACTTCGTGCAAGTCTCGAGACTTCAAGTGTGTAAATTGTATCACCCTCACGAGCCTGTTCCAAAAGGAATGAAAGTTCTTGTTTTATTGCACTGTCACCATGTTCGTATTCAAGGAATATTTCTTTTGCCCCTGCTTTTTTGAGTTCCTTGACTTGCCTCTGAATGTCTTGTTTATTTTCGTTGGTCGAGCAACGAGCATATCCATAGTCCATTATTTATCTTCCTTTCAACTAACAACAAATGTGTCGTATGTAAATTTTGCACCAAGTCTGAACCCTGCAATAAATCCGTCTGCGTTACTTGTGGAATTGAATTCGATTGACTGTCTGATGTATTTTTCAAATAATTTCTTTTCTTTATCATTTAGTATTGAAATGAGTAGTTCTTCAGTTTTTGATAACGCCTTTAACTTTTTCTTAAGTTGTGGTTTAAGTTCTGTTGTAGTTTCTTGTGGCTCAATATTACCGTAATAAAATTCTTCTATAATATAAGACATACCAATTTTTGTCCTTTCTCTGCCCCACGAGAGGGTGGGGCAGTTTTGTTGTTTTATGAAATTGAGAAACGACGACTACTAACTTGCTTTGTGAATTCTTTATACATATCACCATGAGATTTCTTAAATGCCGTTGTATCAAATCTATTTGTAAGAACTGATGTCCAACGGATGATGTATGTTCCTGCCTCAAGTTCCTCAATGTTCTGTTCAAGCATTTCTGCCTTGAGCATGTCTCTGATTGCTTCGGCTTCTGCCTTTGCATCTTCAATGATTGTTTCCCATTCTGTGAGTGCCTCGATTTTTTTGATGATTTCGTTGTTTGACATAATTGTTGTCTCCTTTGTTTTTGTTTTATTTGATGTCTTAATTATACACCAAGTTAAGTGTATAGTCAATCGGCAATA
>JAZSDZ010000094.1:0-2428 GCA_045531435.1 Candidatus Fimenecus sp. | reverse complement strand
AGTGCATAAACATTAATCATCAATTAAAAGCATACAGTTATGACACATTCAGTTCACACATCGGCTTACAAGTTATTGCCTTTTGAAGAGGGTGGCAATAGAAGAAAAAATCTCTCCAGCTCTTGCGATTGCATAAGCACGTTTCAAGTTGAGGTTGAAGATTTTGATAATGAAATTTTTGTTTTGTCGGTTGGGGCACACGACAAGGGAGAGGCAAGCACCATTGCAGAGCGTATATGTGCAGAGTGCGAAATTACAGTTTACAATATGTTGGTTTATTCATTTTAATTTTTTGATAGTATGAAAGCAATTAAGTCAAAGAGAGTTATCACAGCCGAAAAGAAGGGCAGAGTTTGGAAAGTCTATGTAAAAAATCCTAACAAGACAGAGAGTGCAGTTTGCCACACAAAAGAGCCATTGAAAGCATTGCGATATGCTTTTCACCTAAAGGCAAAATTCGGTTTGAACATCGGTGCAAATTTCGTTGATAGGTTAATACACGAACATAACACACTTAAAAATGTAGCAGTATGAAAGATTTTAGCAAATTCACAGATGAAGAGTTAAACAGAATGTTCCACGCAGCAGTTACAATTAAGGACACTATGCAGAAACACTTTGAATGGAAAAGTTTGGTAGATGAAAGCGATGTTTACCGAGAGTGCCTAAATCTGCAAATAGGGATAATGAATGAAGAGAAAAAAAGGTTATTAGAACACGAATTTAACAGCGAAGAGAATGAAAGTCTATCAAATCATTGAAAAGCATTTTGCCGTAGAGAAAAACATTGATATGTTGCTATCGACAAGCCCATTTGCCACGCATACATTTACATCAATGAAAAGGGCTGTTGAAAAATTGGATAGGATTATTTGCTTTCGTATGTTTCAGCAAAGAGAAGTCTATAATCCCATTACTGCAAATCTGCCGAATGTTTCACATTCGTATGTAGCACACGGGAAAATTCGCAAGGTGCTATATATACAGCAGTTTGAAAGCGAATAGAAAGGCACAGCACCCGGCTTTGGGTGCTGTCTTTTGTGCAACCTTGTTTGTCGGCTACTTTTGCCGGCAAACAATATTGCCTTATGGAACTCAAACTTGACACTTATGTACCGCAGAAGGTGATGTTCTCGTCGGAGATAAGCACCCTTGTGTATTCTACCGACTTGGAGAAGATTGTCGTTGAAATATATATACCAAGTGTAAACTACGCACATTTGCTTAATACCACTCTTTATGCCATTGACGGAAAGGTAACACTTTATGATGTAAAGGAATTGGTGGAGCAGTATATGCGTGATAAAAAGATAGCATACCTCGAATTTGGCGTAGAGGTTTATAATGAGGGTGGGGAAGTTGTTATTATTACCGCTTTCAAGGTGTTGTTCTGCTCCTTCAAGCCCACTTTGTCCGCTACTACATACACACGGCTCAATTTCCTGACATCTCAACGGGCAAAACTGTTGGATTTCTTTGTCTGCTATGAAGATGATTTATTGTATTATGCCGAATATGGGGAAGACACAAGTTATACATTGATCTTTGTATATACGACAAAGGGTGGCGAGACGCTGACCGAGCAGAGGTTTTTTAATAGTTCGGCTACAAAAACAGGAATACATAGTGTGTACTTTGACTTTTTCGAGTATTACAGCACATATCAAGATGAAAAAGGGGCACTCCTGAAGGCGATTACCTGCAAGATGAAAAATAGAATGTTTACCTATTATCTTACAGAGAAGGCTCCCGACTTGTATTTCAGGTTCTACAATGCTTTCAATCATATGGATTTTATTCCGCTTTACGGCAAGACAACAACAAAGATGAAAACACAGAAGAGTGAGGCGGTATGTGGTGGCGAGACTGCTTATTATGATTGCAATAGTGAGAAGTTATACGAATTTGAGTCGGAACGCTTGACACCGGATATGATGCAGTGGCTGGAGGAACTATTGACATCGCATTATGTAACAAAGAACGGAAGTGTATCTTCAAAGGTGCTGATTACGGATTATACATACGAGGTGGCAGATGATGATACGGAAAAGTACATCGCAAAATTCACTTGGAAATATGCAGATAACAGGCTTACACTTGAAAAGCCTTACGAAGGAAATGCAAAAGTATTTACCCAACAATTCAAAGATACATTCCAATAATGGCAAAGGCAATACATATTTCAACACTCCGTAAGATGTTGCAGGCAGGCGACCCTGTGGATATTTCTCTATGGAAAAGCAACGGTGAGATACTGCATTATCGCAATGCAGTGCCACTGCGGTACGATTTCTACAAAGGCACTCGCCGTATTAAGCTGCTCGATAGCCGGGAAATACGCACCGTGCGCGATGTTTGTATTTTTGAGATAAATGGTATGGAAGTTTTCTTGTAATCTATTATATTTGCACAACAAATATGGGTGTGA
>JAZSDZ010000074.1:0-17181 GCA_045531435.1 Candidatus Fimenecus sp. | reverse complement strand
AGCCATGTCGTTCTGTGAGCCAAGGAGTTGCTTGCTTTTGTTGTCTTCCTAAGACCGCTTGGCCTCCGACTTGTCTGAATGTGAGTATCACTTGTAGCTATAAAACGCATAACGGGAACAAAATCATCCTGTTTCATTTCTGGCACGGGTGCCTGAGTGATGGCTCCTTCAGTTTGATTACCAACAGCAGATTCACAAGCTGTTAATGTAAACAATAACATAGCAATAAGAAGGACGGTGAATTTTTTCATTCCATTTACCTCCGTAAATATTTATCAAATTTATTATACTACTCATACCAAGAAAAACGCAACAGTTTTGTACTGATATGGATTATCAGGAGGTGATTTTATACTATGTACACTTTTATGATTATACCGGTGCTTCTCCATGCGGTTCGACTCCTCATTTTCAATGCACAACAAAAAAGGCACCCTAAAGGGTACCTTTTCCGCTGTGGTCGGAGTGACAGGAGTCGAACCTGCGGCATCCACATCCCAAATGTGGCGCGCTACCAGCTGCGCTACACCCCGAAGTATGCTGTTTTTCGTCAGCTTTGATAGTATATACTATTTTAACTCGTTTGTCAACATTTATTTTCAAAAAAATTAAAAAATTCTGCAAATACACATAATTAAATGGGTGATGGATATACAAATAAAACTTGACTTATGTAAAATGTTTTGATATAATTCAAAGGATGTTAAAACACGATGAAAAAGAAAGTAGATTAAGTCAGTAACCTTGACAGAGACTTGTGCCGTGGCTGAAAGCACATAAGACGAAATCTTAATTGAAGTTCCCTTTGGAGTGGCTTTACTGAAATAACAGTAGGTAATGACGGTTTATTCCCGTTACAGGATACGGAAAGTGTTAGCTTTTTGCTAAAATTTGGGTGGTACCGCGGATTTTATTCGTCCCATACTCTCTTGGAGTGTGGGATTTTTTATTTATTTCCCTATTTCCGATTAAAAATTTAAAGTGAGGAAGAAAAAGATGAGAGAAAAACTTGAAGCTATCCGTACCCGTGCGGAAGCAGAACTCAGTACTTTTACTGAACAGAGTCAGCTTGAAGAATTCAGAGTGCAGATTCTCGGTAAAAAAGGTGAACTTACATCTATGCTTAAAATGATGGGTTCATTGTCAGCAGAAGAAAGACCGATTATGGGTCAGATTGTCAATGAGGTAAGAGCATTCGTTGAACAGAAAATCGCAGAAAAGAGTCAGGAACTCAAAGAGCTTGAACTTAAGAAAGAAATCGAAAGCACACCAATTTTCGATATTTCAGTTCCTGCTAATTTGGCAAGAGGCTCATATCATCCGATTACACTTGTACAGCGTCAGTGTGAAAGCGTTTTCCGTTCAATGGGCTTCCATATTGAAGACTACAGTGAAATCGTTACTGACTATGAATGCTTTGAAGCGCTTAACATTCCAAAGGACCATCCTGCTCGTGATATGCAGGACACCTATTACCTTGATAATGGTCAGTTGCTTAAATCTCATACTTCTGCCGCACAGAATGCTATTTATAAGAAGTATAAGGATGCACTTATCAATGACGGAATGCCAATCAAGGCTATTTTCCCGGGTCGTTGTTTCAGAAACGAAGCAACTGACGCTTGTCACGAAAACACATTCTTCCAGATGGAAGGCGTTATGGTTGACAAGGATATTTCAATTTCAAACCTCATTTACTTTATGAAAACAATGCTTTCAGAGGTTTTCAAGAAGGACATCAAGGTTCGTCTTCGTCCAGGTTTCTTCCCATTCGTTGAACCCGGCTTTGAACTTGACATTTCTTGTCTTATCTGTGGTGGTGAGGGCTGTCCTTCATGTAAGCACAGCGGTTGGCTTGAACTCTGCCCTTGTGGTATGATTCACCCTGAAGTTCTTAAAGCAGGTGGAATTGACCCTGAAGAATACACAGGTTTCGCATTCGGACTTGGTCTTACTCGTCTTGCAATGATGAAATATGGTGTTAAAGATATCCGTGATTTGAACAGTGGCAGTCTTAAGACTCTTACACAGTTCACAGACGACGAAAATTAAGGAAGGAGGAGTAAATCATGTTTTTATCAATGAACTGGATTAGTGATTTCGTTGACCTTTCAGGTCTTGACAAAATGGATTTAATCCGTAAATTCTCACTTTCAACTGCAGAAGTTGAAAATGATATTTTCTTTAAAGGTAGCGACTTTTCAGGTATCGTAGTTGCTGAAATCAAAGAAATTGAAAATCATCCTAAATCAGAAAAGCTCCACCTTCTCAAGGTTGATATCGGTGAAGCTGAATTAGTTGATGTTGTATGTGGTGCACCAAATGTAAGAGTTGGTATGAAAACTGCTTTTGCAAAGGTTGGCGCAAAGTTAGGTGAAATTGAAATTGCACCAAGACCACTTGCAGGTTATATGTCAAATGGTATGTGCTGTTCTGAAAAGGAAATCGGCATTTCTGATGACAATTCAGGTATTATGGATATTCTTGATGATGTTAAGAATGGTACTGACCTTAAAGACCTTTACGAAATCAACGATATCGTTTTCGAGGTTGACAACAAGTCACTTACAAACCGTCCTGACCTTTGGGGTCATTATGGTATTGCCCGAGAATTTGCTTCTCTTGCAGGTCGTGAATTAAAACCATTACCACAGGTTGACCTTGCACAGTATGACAATCTTCCAAAGGTTGACCTTAAAATCGAAGACCCACTTTGCCAGAGATATTCTTGTTTACAGGTTGCAAACATCAAGAAGAATGTAAGCCCTGTAAATATGAGAATCCGTCTTTACTATTGTGGTATGCGTGGAATCAACCTCCTCGCTGACCTTACAAACTATCTTATGCTCGAAATGGGACAGCCAATGCACGCATTCGACTCCCGTAAGGTTGAAAAAATCCGTATTAAGCGTTTTGACACTCCTTTCACATTCCAGACTCTTGACGGAATTGACAGAAATATTGACGAAAATACACTTATGATTTGCAACGACAACACTCCTGTTGCTATTGCAGGTATTATGGGTGGTCTTGACTCTGAAATCGTAGAAGATACAACAACTCTTACACTTGAATCTGCAACATTCAATGCTGCATCAATCCGTAAGTCAACTGTTCGTCTTGCACACCGTACTGACGCTTCAAACCGTTACGAAAAGTGCCTTGACCCTGAAATGACAGTACCTGCTATCGCAAGATTTGTAAATCTTCTTACAGAGATTGACCCTGAAGCACAGGTTGTATCAGCTCTTACTGATGAATATGCATTTAAATACCCAACAGTTACACTTGATTTTGACAAGGCATTTATTGACAAGTACACAGGTATTGAAATTGCAAACGATACAATTGTAAATACACTTAATTCACTTGGCTTCAAGGCTTCAAATGACGGTGACAATTTTACAGTAGAAGTTCCAAGCTGGAGAGCAACAAAGGATGTTACTATCAAGGCTGATATCGTTGAAGAAATCACAAGAATTTACGGTTATGACAACTTTGATATTCACACAGCATCTGCTCCACTTTATCCTGTCCGTGCAAAGACTGAAAAGACTGTTGAGGATAGAATCAAGGATATGCTTGTTCATCGTTATTCACTCCATGAATTACATTCTTATGTATGGCAGTATTATGATGAATATAAGGCACTTGGTATGGAAATTGAAGAAAATATCAAACTTTCAGGTGCTACAAATCCTAATATCGAAACAATTCGTAAGTCAATTATTCCAACACAGCTTTGTCAGGTTAAGACGAACACTGGTTATGCTCCTGATTTCGGCGTATTTGAAATCGGCAGAACTGTTGACGGACTTAAAGCAGACGGACTTTGCAACGAAAGAAAGAAACTCTGTGTTACACTTTTCAGTAAGACAAAGTCACTTGAAGCACTTTACATTGAACTTGCAACAATGCTTTCAGTTGTGTCTGATAACATAAAGCACAAAGCACTTACATTCGTTCCGATGGATGCTTCTCTTTCTTATGAACATCCAAGAAATCTTAACGAAATTTCTTGTGATGGTGTGGTTATAGGTAAAATCGGTGTTGTTCATCCAACAATAAGTAAAAAAATCGACAAAAAGGCATCAATTGTATTTGTTGAAATTGATGTTGCATTGTTCGCAGAACTTGCTGATGTAGGAATCCACTATGCAGAACCTTCAAAATTCCCTGTTATGGAAATTGACCTTTCATTTGTAAGTGAAACATTCGCTCCAATCGGCAAGGCAATTGAAAATGCAAACTGCCCACTTATTAAGAAGGTTGATGTAACTGATACTTACCGTGACGAAAACGGCAAATCAATTACAACAAGAATTACATTCTCTAATCCAGAAAGAACTCTTACAACAGAAGAGGTTATGGAAGTTGCAAACTCAATTATTGACTCACTCAATAAAGAGGGAATAGTATTAAAGTCATAAATAAATAATATAACGATAGGGTTAATAACTCTATCGTTATTTTTTGCTTTGAATCTGTCATTAAAATATTAAGAAATTGTAAACAATTTGTTTTTGACCTTTTTTGACCTTGACAATTAGATTTTTGTTGATATAATAAGAATTGCAAAAGTCAAAGAAAGTCAAAGTCAAAAAGGAGGAAACTATGAACATCAGTAATATAATCGCATCAATGATTCAGGAAATGCTTGAAGACGATGGCTATACGGAAATTCAGCGTAATGAACTTGCACAAAAAATCGGTTGTGTGCCAAGTCAGATTAACTATGTAATCTCCTCACGATTTACACCTGAACACGGCTACATTGTCGAAAGTCGTCGTGGTGGCGGTGGATATATTAAGATTACAAGGGCAAGTTACGATAGAAATTCACTTAAAATGCATCTTGTTAATTCAATTGGTCAATCATTAAATGAAAACACTTGTCGTGCCCACTTAAAAAATCTTTATGACAGAGATATTATAGATGAAAATACAGTTAAAATATTTCTCTCTGCGTTGACCGGAAATGCTTATCGTGATATTCCTCGTGAATATGGTGACATCATCCGTGCATCAGTTTTTAAACAAATGATATTAAATATTATATAAGGAGTGAACGCTATGTTGTGTCAGAATTGTGGAAAATATGAGGCTACAACTCATGTTAAGAAAATTATAAACGGTGAGAGTGCAGAGGCACATCTTTGTTCTGATTGTGCAAAGGCTCTTGGTTACAATGATGTTTTCGGTGGTTTCGGAAACACATTTACAGATTTGCTCGGTTCATTTTTCGGTGAACCACAGGCAGCGGTTCTCGGTTCTCGTGCAATCCGTTGCGAAAAATGTGGAAACACATTTCAGGATATTGTGAATAACGGTAAGCTTGGCTGTGCAGATTGTTATACTACATTTTACGATAAGCTTTTACCATCATTACAGAGAATTCACGGCAAAACCCGTCACGAAGGAAAAAATCCTACTGTTATAAAGACGGAAGTCAAAACACAGGAAAGTGAAATTGAAAAATTAGAAAATGACCTTAAAAAAGCAATCGAAGAACAGAACTTTGAAAAAGCAGCAGAGCTTCGTGATAAAATCAATAATTTAAAGGCAGGTGGCAATAATGAGTAACAGATGGTATTTAGGTACAGGTGAACAGAGTGATATAGTTGTAAGCACCCGAATTCGTCTTGCAAGAAATATAAATGAATATCCATTTCCGAATAAGTTGAATACTAAAAGCAGAATTGAACTTAATAATATAATAAAAGATGCTTTACAGACGGACAATAAATACGACCTTCAGTTTGTTGAAATGAAAACTCTTGCACGATTTGAAGCAGCATCTATGGCTGAAAGACATATTATAAGTCCTGAATTTGCATCTGATGATAACGGCAGAGCATTTCTCATATCAAAGGATGAAGATATATGTATAATGCTCAATGAGGAAGACCATATAAGATTACAGGTAATGAAGTCGGGCTTTGCTCTTGATGAAGCATACAAGACAGCAGACGAAATTGACGACATAATCGGAAACAGACTGAATTACGCTTTTGATGAACGAATCGGTTATCTTACTCAATGTCCTACAAATCTCGGTACAGGTATGAGAGCCTCTGTAATGCTCCATCTTCCTGCTCTTACAATGAATGGTCAGATTCACAAGCTGATTAATACTATTTCAAAATTAGGGCTTACATTCCGTGGTGCTTTTGGCGAAGGCACAAAGGCAGTAGGGGATATGTATCAGCTTTCTAACCAGATTACTCTCGGTATTTCCGAAGAATTTGCAATTAAAAATTTAAAAGCTATCACTTTACAACTCTGTGCTAATGAACGTGCAGCAAGAGAAGAACTTTTTAAATCCATTGATACCGATGATGCAATTTTCCGAGCATTCGGCACTCTTAAATGGGCAAGACTCTTGTCAACAAAAGAACTTATGGAAAACCTTTCTCTTGTCCGTCTTGGCTCTGTTGCAGGTAAAATCAATGTGCCTATTGAAACTATCAACGAGTTGATGATTTCAATGCAGCCTGCAAGTATCAATTCCCGTGCAGGACAAAAACTCCCTACACAGGAAAGGGATATGGTAAGAGCAACAGAAGTTCGCAATAAGTTAAACTGATATGACAGGTCGTTCTGAGTGAAGAATATCATTAATAATTAAGGAGATTCTTCAAGTAAATGCAAGGTGGTAGCTTTAATGGGCTACCACTTCTTTAAAAATTCCATTTAATATACTTATAAATATGAGAGGAGTATTAACTATGTACAATTTTACAGGTTTTAGTGAAAAAGCAAATATGGCACTTAATAAGGCTATGGAATGTGCAGAGGATTTAGGTCACACATATATTGGTAGTGAGCATATTCTTTTAGGCATTTGTGACAGCACAGATTCTGTTGCAGGTAAACTCCTTAATTCAAAAGGCGTCACATATCGCAAGGTGTATGAAACAGTCAGTCGTACCGTTGGTGCAGGAATGCCCACAGAATTAAATCCGGCTGATTTTACACCACGCAGTAAGCATATAATTGAGAGTGCGTTGACTCTTGCAAACTCCCTTAAACAGACACTTGCAGGGACAGAGCATATTCTTCTTTCAATATGTCGTGAGGGCAACGGATACGGCTGCCAGCTTTTAAGCCTTTCAGGTGTAAGTCCTCAAAGCCTTATAAATGAACTTGCATCTACTGTGAGTGGTAAAACTCAACAGTCAAAGTCCTTTGGTCAGCAGAATAAAAACAACAATTCTGTCCTTGAAAAGTTTTCCCGTGACCTGACAAGTCTTGCAAGGGAAAACAAAATCGACCCTGTAATCGGTCGAGAAAATGAAATACAACGAGTTATTCAGATTTTGTCACGAAGAAGCAAGAACAATCCTTGCCTTATAGGTGAGCCTGGTGTTGGTAAAACTGCAATTGCAGAAGGTCTTGCACTAAAAATTGCAAAGGGGACAGTACCAGAAATTTTAAAGGATAAACGAATAGTTTCCCTTGACCTGACGGGGATGGTGGCAGGTACAAAATATCGTGGTGACTTTGAAGAGCGAATCAAGGGTGTCATTGATGAAGTGAAAAATTCAAAGGACATTATCCTTTTTATTGACGAAGTCCATACTCTCATCGGCACAGGTAGTGCGGAAGGTGCAGTAGATGCAGCAAATATTCTTAAACCATCCTTGGCTCGTGGTGAATTACAGTTAATCGGTGCAACAACTATTGACGAATATCGCAAAAATATTGAGAAGGATGCTGCCCTTGAAAGAAGATTTCAGCCTATTATGGTGGGTGAGCCGTCAGTTGAAGATGCAATTGAGATTTTAAAGGGTATCCGTGACAAATACGAGGCACATCATAAGGTGAAGATTACTGATGAAGCAGTGAAATCTGCTGTAATTCTTTCACATAGATATATTGGTGACAGATTTTTGCCTGATAAAGCCATTGACCTTGTTGATGAGGCTTGTTCAAAGGTAAGACTCAAATCAATGACTCCACCTGAGGAAATCAAGGAAATGGAAGATAAAATTCAGAAAATCTCTGCAGAAAAGGAAATGGCGGTAAATCAGCAGGATTTTGAACGAGCAGCAACTCTCCGTGATGAAGAAAAAGAGTTGCAACAAAAATACAATGCAGAAAAAGCAAAATGGCAGTCAGCAGACAGTAATCGTGACTTGCAGGTAACTGAAAGTGATATTGCAGAAATTGTGTCAGGCTGGACAGGAGTACCTGTATCACAGATGACAGAGGAGGAGAGTGAACGACTTCTCCGAATGGAAGACGAAATTCACCGTAGAATCGTTGGACAGGAAAAGGCTGTTTCAGCAGTCAGCCGTGCAATCCGTCGTGGTCGTGCAGGTCTTAAAGACCCTAAAAGACCAATCGGCACATTCCTTTTCTGTGGTCCTACAGGCGTCGGTAAAACTGAACTTACAAAAGCACTTTCGGAGGCTATGTTCGGTGATGAAAATGCTATGATTCGACTTGATATGAGTGAGTTTATGGAAAAGCATACCGTGTCAAAGCTTATCGGGTCACCTCCGGGATATGTTGGATTTGACGAAGGTGGTCAGCTTACAGAAAAGGTTCGCAGAAAACCGTATTCAGTAATTCTTTTTGATGAAATAGAAAAGGCTCATCCCGATGTATTCAATGCACTTTTGCAAATTCTCGATGATGGTATTTTGACTGATTCACAAGGACGTAAGGTCGATTTTAAAAATACAGTAATCATAATGACCTCAAATGTGGGTGCAAGACTTATCAACGAAGAAAAAGCATCCTTTGGCTTTACTTTAAATGAAAACAGCCACTCTGACGAAAAAATCAAAGAGGCTGTTATGGGCGAACTTAAAAATACTTTCCGCCCTGAGTTTCTGAATCGTATTGACGATACAATCGTTTTTACAAGACTTGACGAAAATCATATTAAAGAGATAGCAAAACGCCTTTTAAAAGGCTTAGAAAAGCGAATGGAAACACTTGAAATCACAGTAACCTTTGACGATTCTGTTGTGGATTTTGTATCAAGAGCAGGATATGACAAGGTCTATGGTGCAAGACCACTTAAAAGAGCAATTCAAACAAATATCGAGGATGTTCTTTCTGAAAAAATCCTTGATAAAACCATTGAAAAAGGCAAGTCATATGTCTGTATAATTGAAAATGAGGAACTGAAAGTGCAGAATGTGTAGATAATTCTGAGAAGTGTAACGACGAAGAATCTCATCAAACAACAGAATGACATTTTTTTAGTTGCATATTAAACTTTCCGACAATCTGAATTAATAACAAAAAAAGGGATGTAAAAACGAATGTTTTTTACATCCCTTTACACTATATCTTCACAGTAATTTTTGCGTTTTCTTTTACAAGTTTATTTACATCATTTTTCCCTGTATGGTTATATGGCTTGATACGAAGACCAATATAAACGATAAGGCCACCGACAACATTACAAAGTGTATCTTCCATTGTGTCAATGAGTGCATATCTCATTGGGTCAAGCTCAGGAATAAAATTAGGTGATGCAAGATGTGGGTTGTTATATAGAATTGCTGCTTCTTCTGCAAGAGCCTTTGACCAATGCTGTGAGTCACCACAGGCAATCTGGTCAAATGTAAATTCAAAAACTTCCCAGCCTGTACATCCTAAAAATGAAACACCGAGTGCACATAAAACCGCAATATTTACGTATACATATTTCTTGTCACGTTTCTGAATACAAGTCACAAGCTCATAACCCATAATAACGGCAAAACCGCCAAGTACTACATGGAGAATAATATCCCAGGAATTAATGCTGTAATACCAGTTAAGGTAAGCGCCACCAAATGAAGCACACCATACAAGAGGTGACAGCATGTCCTGAATATATGTAGGAATATAACGCAACCAGCGTTTTCTTGAGAATAGCTGACCGATTTCCCACATGAACATAGCCAGAAGATTTGCACCTGTCTGAAGCACCTGCTGAATATCAGGCTCATTTCTTACTATGCCCAACCCAAATGCAGAGTCAACCATAGCAACAATCATAGAACCCCTTAAAATCCACCAGAATATCAATTCCCATTTTTTTGGAATTGATGCAAGTCGTTTAAAATAATTATTTATTTTCTCTTTCACAATAATCACCTATGCCGAAAGAACCAATTATATTTCCTTACCGTCTTTTGTGAAAAGCGGTAATCTTTCAAGGAATATAATGTCATCACGATTTGCAGCATTACCTTCAGCAAGAATAAACATTTTGCCACATACAATGCCACCTGCATCGTTAACAAGCTTTTCAACTGCCTTTAATGATTCACCCAATGAGACAACATCGTCAACAATAAGAATTTTTTTACCTTTCATAAGTTTTGCATCAGCAGTATCAAGGTAAAGCTTCTGTTCACCTTCAGTTGTAATTGAGGTTACAGTTGATTCAAAAATGCCTGTCATATAAAGCTTTGGTTTTTTGCGGGCAACAAAATATTTCTGATTTCCTTGAAGTCTTGCCATTTCGTGAGCAAGTGGAATACCTTTAGCTTCTGCTGTGATTATGTAGTCATAGTCAGGGGCTTTTTTAAGTAATTCTTCAGCACATGCTGTTGTAAGCTCAGGGTCACCAAAAATAACAAAACCAGCAATCATAAGCTCGTCATTAAGAGGACACATTGGTAGATTTCTTTCATGACCTGCAATATTCATTGTGTAAAACATAATAATCTTCCTTTCACAAAAAACAAAAAGAGGACAGAAATCCATCCATCCTCCAATTTTGTTGAACTAGTTAGCCAACGCTCTGCTAAGCCATACTTCAGCAATATCCATAGCAGCATAAAGGCCTTTCTTTTCACTTGATTTAACAATTCTCTCACGAGGACTAACATTAGGGTCAGTGTTGATTAACTGAACAGACACCTTGGAAGCAACCTCAACATCACCAACAGGCTTTGTTGCAAGAATCTGCATCATAATAACATATGGGTCATTAGCATTACCATAATAAAGAGTGTTGCCACTTCTGACTAATGGTTTGCCCTTATAAGTGAGGAATTTAGACTTTTCCTTTGCCAAAACAAACACCTTATTTCTTTGAGTTTTTAAGATAATCCTTAACAAGGTCCTGCAAAAGCTCATCTCTGTCAAGACGACGGATAAGACTTCTTGCATTTTTGTGAGTAGTGATGTATGTCGGGTCTTCTGAAAGAATATATCCAACAATCTGATTAACAGGGTTGTATCCCTTTTCAACAAGAGCATCATAAACACTCACAAGAATCTGACGAGTAGTTTCTTCACGCTCATCTTTCAATGAAAACTG
Organism: Candidatus Fimenecus sp.; assembly: GCA_045531435.1. Classification (GTDB taxonomy): domain Bacteria; phylum Bacillota; class Clostridia; order Oscillospirales; family Acutalibacteraceae; genus Fimenecus. The sequence goes on along the minus strand of JAZSDZ010000074.1, from coordinate 5,906 downwards.
TATAGTCTTGTTAGGGTCAAGCATTTTGCCACCTCCAATAATCTAATCTTAATTATTATATACTATTAAACGCAAAAAAACAATAGGAAAAATGAAATAAAATGCAATTTATAGGTTCATTTATTTATCCTTCAGAACAAAGTAAATTCCGTATCTGTTTGTGTGTTGCTTGTAATGTGGCGTGAAAACAAGCTCCTGATTTGTTCCTTTAAGTGTGAATTCAAGACTGTTTTCAGATTTCACAAGGTTATCCTGAATATTGTGAATCCACTTTTTCACACTACCTTTTTCTACAATGAGAGTATCGCTCAATGTATCGTCCCATTTTGGAACAGTAACATTAACACCTGTTGTGCCTGTTTCCATATTTTTTGTCCCCATATCGGCACTTAATACCCAAGGACCATACTTGAATGCAACGGCATTTTCATTGTCGGGAAGGGGATGTACAGTAACCTTCATATCCATTGTATATTCAATAACATCTTCGTCATTCCAGACCTTATCAAGAATTACAAATCCGTCTTTTACCTTGATTTCCTGCATGTTACCGTTGATTTTTACAGTTGGATTTTCTTCGCACCAATCAGGCACACGAAGTACGATTTTAGCGTCTGCCAAACCACTTATAGTAAATGTCACAGTTGGTAAATCAGCATTCTGAGTGATTATAATTCCTTTTTCTTCCCATTTGATACTTGAAGATGTGTAACGATTAACAAAAATACTGTCATCACTATGGAAATAGATACTGTCACCTAATTTTGAAAAATTCTCCATTCCCGAGCCCGTACAACACCAGAAATGGTCAGTAGGTGAACTGTAAACCTTGAAAAATCCTGTTGCCATTGGCTGAAAATATGTTGTCATTCCCGTTTCAGGATTCTGTGACGAGAGAATGGCATTGATAAATGTATTTTCGTAGTAGTCACTGTATTTCTTATCACCTGTGATTTTAAAAAGAGTACGGGTAAGCTTTAACATATTGTACGTGTTACAAGTTTCACAGTTACAGCTTGTTCGCTCTGCATCAAGCACCTTCGGCTCACCAAAATGCTCCCATTCGCTGTTACCACCTGTGATGTATGTGTGATTTTGTATAACAATCTCCCAGAAATTCACAGCAACCTGAAGATAATATTCCTCACCCGTAACAGTGTATCTGTTCAATGCCCCGATAATTTTCGGAATTGTTGTGTTGGCGTGTTTACCGTTAAGAATATCCTCACCTTTGTAAAGTAGATCAAAAAGTGACGCTTCGTCAAAGCTTTGAGCTGCAGAAAGATGATTTTCATTCTTTGTATATTTGTAAAGATTATAAAGGCAGTCATTCATACCGCCATATTCAATGTTGAGAACAGTCTGCTGTGTTTCTTCTGTCCATTTGCTTGTATGTGAATAAACCCAATCACCAAGATTTGATGCGATTTTTAAAGCATCTTTGTTTTCTGTGAATGTGTAAACATCAACAAGTCCTGCTAAAATTTTGTGCATTGAATACCAAGGTACCCAGGTGTCAGAGGTGTCACCCTTTTCCAATTTATCATAATGACTTTCAGGAATAGCGTGAAGATATCCGTTTTTAAGCTGACAATCCTTTAAAACAGAAATCATATAGTCACTGATTTCTTTGAATTCCTTGTCACCCGATGATGCATAAGCCTGTGAAACTGCAGTAAGATAATGCCCTAATGTGTGTCCCTGAATGTTGGAGGTTTCCCATCCGCCATATTTTTCAGCATTCATTTTTCGTCCTGCTATATCACAAAAGCCTCGCAAAAGACGGTCAGCATCAAGAGATTTTAAATATTTAACTTCCTTTTGGAAGGCATTTTTTTCATAATTGTCTAAAAGAGTTACGTTGTACATTGATTTCCCTCTGTTTTATAGTATAAATTCATTTTACCATATTTGATTTTTTACTGCAACAAGATATTTTTTGTGGTATAATATATTTACTAGAAGTTATTGAGTTGAAAATGTCATTCTGAGGAGCAAAGTGATGGAGAATGACACACCACTTTGCTTATTCCAACAAATTATAACATCACGAGGTAATTATATGACTACATTTGAGAAGATTTATGAAGTAGTAAAGAATATTCCGAAGGGCAAGGTTGCAACCTATGGTCAGGTTGCAATGCTTGCAGGAAATCCAAGATGGGCAAGAGTCGTCGGATATGCCCTTCATCAGAACCCTACGCCCGGTGCAATTCCTTGTCACAGAGTTGTGAATCGTGAGGGCAGGGTAGCGTGTAATTTTGCTTTTGGTGGTGGCGAAACTCAAAGGACAATTCTTGAAAAAGAAGGTATTGTCTTTGAAAATGACGGTCATATTGACCTTTTAAAATACGGAATATAATAGTTAACGCGAATTTATTAATAGTTTATTTATATTTATTGACTTTTCTCAACGCATATGGTAAAATATGTCTATAATATTAAATAAGGAGGCGCTACAAATGTTATCATCAATTTTTGAATTCGTTTTAGGTATTCTTGGTGGTGCTGGTGCAGACCCAGAAGCACAGAACATCGTTGGTCAGGTTTTTGATTTCATTCTTGGCATTTTTGGTGCATAATTATATCTAAAAACAGGAAATATAAGATTAACGGAGAGTGGGAACCCATTCTCCGTTTCTTTTAGTTTGTTATTCTGAACGCAGTGAAAAATGCCATTTAACTCAACAATTATAAATAATGCTGTTGTTGACATTTTTTTGAAATATGCTAAAATACGCATATAGACTTAATAAGGAGGTACGTATCAATGTTAGCACAGGTTTTTGAATTCGTTTTATCTATCCTTGAAACAGTTAATGCTGCTGAAGTTCCTGGTCAGGTTTTTGACTTTGTTCTCGAACTTGTTGGAACAATTATGGGTAAATAAGTTATAATGCATAAAAATTAATGGAGAGTGGGCTATCCACTCTCCATTTTGTTTTTATCCAAGAATAGGCTTATCTACAAATTCAACAACTGGTTCACCCTTAAGTCCGTCAGATTCAAAAACAATAATTTCGTTTTCACCATCACGAAGGATGGATGCAGGAACATAAAGTGTCTGTTGTGGACCTATTTCCCAATATCTGCCAAGATTAAAGCCGTTAATTGTAACAAATCCTTTTGTGAAATCAGGAAGCTTTAAGAATGTATCCTTGGGATTTTCTATATTGATAAATCCACGATAGAAGGCAGATTTTTCATTAAAATCCTTGTTTTCAAAAGGAATATTTCCGAGATTATCCATAGGCATTGTGTAAACATCCCAGTTGAAATGAACACGATTATCGAAAAGGCATCTTCCTGCAATTCCTTTTTTACGCATCATTTTAGCACCGAAGTTACATCTGCCCATATTTTCGCAAAGGACAGTAAGTACATCACCTTTTTTTCCACTGAACTTTGTTTCAAGTCGGTCGTTGATATAGAGAATATCAATAAGATCATCATTTATGTAAATCTGTGCCCTGTCACCAAGGCTTTCAAAAGAAAGACGAGTATCCTCATAATCTCTGCCGAGAGTTGTTCTGTAAGCAATATATCCGTAGCCGTTGCCGTATTTTTCCATACATTTAGGCACATCTGAATGAATTGGGCTTGCAAGGTAGGGAAGAGCATTGAAAAAGCCTGTTTTTTCTGTAAGAGTCACTTTGCCATATGCCTGTTTCTCTCTGTCAGCAGGAATTTCAGGTAAATCTTCACCAATATGCTTCTTAATTACTTCACGGACAGCCATATATTTTGGTGTAACATCACCACATTCAGTAAGCAAAGCGTCATAGTCATAGCTTGTAACATCCGCCTTGAAGGTTTCGTAGTGATTTGCACCTGATGTGAAGCCGAAATTAGTGCCACCAATGAACATATACATATTAAGGCTACCCTTTGTGAGCATATCGTCAACGACTTTTGCATAATCCTCTGCTGATGTTGTGTGGTGATACTCTTCACCCCATGCATCAAACCAACCATTCCACATTTCCATACACATTTTAGGACTATCAGGGAATAACTCGTCGTGAGCCTTAAAGTTTTCTTCAACTCGGCTACCGAAATTAAGTGTTGAAAGGCAACCTTCAATTGTGCCGTCAAGTAAGTCTGATTTTGATGTGCCGTCAGATGTGAAAAGGGGAACATCAATGCCTCTGTCCTCAAAGCCTTTTTTGAGATAGTTAAGATATTCCTTATCGTCACCATAGTATCCGTACTCATTTTCACACTGCACCATAATCACAGAGCCACCATTTGTTGTAAGGTAAGGCTTGATTTCAGCACAAAGACGGTCAAGGTACATATCAAAGCGTTCTATGTATTTTCCGTTCATACAACGGATTTCCATATCTTCATCAGCCTGAATCCACCAAGGAAGCCCACCAAATTCCCATTCGGAGCAGATATACGGACCCGGTCTTACAATAACCATAAGTCCCAAATCCTGAGCCATACGGATAAACTTACCAATATCAAGAATTCCTGAAAAATCGAACTGACCGGGGATTTTTTCGTGCATATTCCAAGCACAGTATGTTTCAACACAGTTGCATCCCATAGCCTTTAGTTTCATAAAAATATCAGACCAGGTGTCAGGCATATTACGAAAATAATGTACAGCACCTGAAATAAGCTTGATAGGTTGCCCATCTTTAACAAATTGGTCTTTGATAATTTCAAATTTCATAATTTAACACCTACATTATATAATGTAATCTTTATATTTATTTGCATATTCAGCAGGTAAAATCACCTTTAAAACAGTACCGTCTGCAGTAAATTCTTCATTTAAAATTTTACCGTTATTTCGGATAAAATTCACGTCGCCACCCTTAGAGAATGGAATTAATAAATCGAGAGTAACACTTTTTAATGCAAGGACTTTTTCAATTTCCTTTAAAAGCAAATGAAGATTGATGCCCTTCAATGCACTAATCATAACAGTTTTGCCCACGGAAACAATGTCAAAAACATTTAAAACATTATCACATTTATTCATTACGGTAATTATATTGTCACCCTTGCAACCTAAGTCGCGAAGAATGTCAGTTGTAATCTCGATATGCTCACTACAATGAATGTCTGATGCATCACAAACATTAAGAATAACATCTGCCTCACTTGCTTCCTCAAGAGTTGACTTGAAAGCCTTTACCAAATCGTGTGGAAGTCGGCTGACAAAACCAACTGTGTCAATAAGCATAACATCTTGTCCGTTTGGCAAGGATAGCTTTCGTGATGTGGGGTCAAGAGTAGCAAAAAGCTTGTCCTCAGCCAAAACTCCTGCATCTGTGAGAGCATTCATAAGTGTTGATTTTCCTGCATTTGTATAGCCGACAAGTGCTACTGTAATAACACCGTCTTTTTCTCGTCTTTTGCGTAAAAGTCCTCGTCTTTTTTCGACCTCGTTAAGTTGCTCCTGAAGTGCGTGCATTCTTCTCATAATATGACGACGGTCACTTTCAAGTTTTGTTTCACCGGGACCACGAGTACCAATACCGCCACCAAGACGAGATAACTGCTTACCTTTACCCGTAAGTCGTGGAAGTGAATACTTTAACTGTGCCAGTTCAACCTGCAGTTTACCTTCACTTGTCTTTGCCCTTAATGCAAAAATATCAAGAATCAACTGTGTTCTGTCAACAACTCGCACATCTGTGGCATTTTCAATATTGCGGATTTGCGATGGAGTGAGTTCACCATCACAGACGATTAAGTCAATTTCCTGATTATGACAGAAAAGTTCAGCCTCAGCCAGACGACCTTTTCCGAGGTATGTTGCACCATCAGGAGTGCTCTTTCGTTGAATAATAGAGCCAACAACTGAAGCCCCTGCACTTTCCGTCAGGAGCGTAAGTTCTTCTATACTGGCATCTGCATCAAAATCTCCTGTATCAACGGAAATGAGCAAC
>JAZSDZ010000047.1:0-6982 GCA_045531435.1 Candidatus Fimenecus sp. | reverse complement strand
GATTTGTCAAAGCCATTACTCACAAAAAGTTTGTCCAGAATGACCGCCTGTTCCTGTGTAGTGGCTTGCCAATCAAGAAACAGTTTATCATATTGGGAAGCCAGATTATCATAAAAAATCTGTGTGATGCTCATATCGTGTTCTCCTCGTCAAATTCTTGTTTGTAGGGCTGATTATATCACACATAATTAAAATTTACAATCGGGTGCGGGTGTCCCTCCCACACTTATTCACTATTACCTATTACTTCTTACTTCCAAAAATCGACCCAAAGATTAGTGAAAAGTGAAGAGTGAAGAAGTAATAAGTAAAAATTGACAACCTTCTGTCGAAGATTGTCGATTTTTGGCAGTACGTCTCATTTTAGAACCGGAGTTTAATAAATTGGAATTTGTTAATTATCATTTATTTTCAAGGTGCAATTGTTCTTTTCTTAACGTTTCACCGTTACTGTCTGTGAAAACAATTTCAATATTTTCATCATTAAAAACATAACCGCTGCCTGCAAAATAAACGGGCTTCTTTTTTTCAATTGTACTGCCGATTACGACAGGGCAGATACTGCCATTGGTGTTCCATTCACTGTTTTCAGGATAATAGATATTCAGTTCGTGCGCGTGGCCGCAAATCATAACTTCAGGTTTAACATTTTCTCTGAGAAGCTTTGACCATTCCGCAAAAATATCCTGCTCAATGTCAAACGGTGGCTGATATCTGTGAACAAAAGCATTGTGGGAGATAACAAGCTTGTGCCTGACTCCCTGTGCTTCATATTCATTTTCTTTGTTTTCAATTATGTTTTTCAGGAACTCTGTCTGACGCTCTCTGAAAATATGACAGGCAACAGTATAGCCGTATTCTTCGTGGTCATCGTTCTTGTCTTCACCACAGTCAAGGAGAATTCCCCAGATATTTCCGATGCGGAAGCTGTAATATGTATTCCCCTTGCGAGTAGGCGTATAGTCCGCAAACTTCTCTGCAAAGTTACCCCTTAAATCGTGGTTGCCCCTTGAGAAGATAACAGGTCTTTCACCCTTTGTTAAACGAGAGCATATTTCATATATGTTCATAAAATTTTTCGAGTTACTGCTGTCTTCAATAACATCACCGTTTAATATCAGAAAATCAATGTCCCCAAAGGCTTCTGCAGCCTTTATCGGCTCTTCAATATTATTGTGAGCATCTGCAATGTGATATGCTCTGATGTTGCTCTCGGAAACAGGGTAAAATTTATATGTTTTTTCGAGCACCTTTTTGGTTTCTGAAAAGTATGCTTTTCTTATGATAATAGGTCGGATACAAATCGTATATTCCTTGGCTTTATCAAGCTCCACGGCAGGAACTTCAACCCTGTGTATTTTATTCATTGAACACATAATGCCGTTTGACTCGTCATAATAAAATTTATCGCCAACCTTAACAAAAAAAAGGCAGGAGTTTTCGCAGGGCATCATAATCTGATAGTATTTGTCAACCGCAAAAAGCGCAGGTGTATGTTTAAAATATTTACTCATATATAAATCTCCTTGCGACAAAATTTTATTATCTGAAATAATTTTATCACAGCTTATATGAAATTACAATCGGGTGTGGGCATCCCGCCCACAATTATTCATTAAAAAAGACGCAACAACACTAATGAATAATGAATGTTGAATATTGAAAAATGAATAATACAAACAAAAATCCGCCCACTTACGTGAACGGATTTTCGTTTGTGTTTACAACTTGTTTTTGTCAAAAATTGAAATCACTCAAAACAGCCCGATAAATTGGAATTTGTCTAACAGTCAAACTGAAATTTATCTTTTCTTATATGTTGCTACAATTCCAACTACAGAAGCCAAAAAAGTAATCGGTGCAATTCTTACAAACAAGAACTCAAACCCATGCATTATTGTTCCCGCCACCGCCAACTCAGGATCATTGTAATTCCAATCCAGATAAAAACTACTCATTGATGCAAGCACGATAAGGTCAAAGCTGAGACCTTGCCTTACATTTTACTCTTACATCGTACAATACTGTATCAGTATGTTCACTTTTTTCAAATAACGTTGCAGTTTTTTGTTTGCTTTAGTCCGGATATACAATTGTTCTGCCTGTAAAGAATTCTATCACTGCATGCCAGAGCATCATACAGATTTTCTGAGCCTTACCCTTAACTGCAAGCTCAAAAGCGATTCTGGATGAATACTTATCACCGTTATCCTTTGCAGTTTTTATGTAATCAAAGTCAAAGACATCATAGAGGCGCTCAACTCTTGTTATGTATTTTGAGGTATCCTTTTCGTCAATTTCAACTACACGGTAACCGTACTGAGTTGTATAAGCAAGTCCCTTATAACGTGTCATGGGTGAAGTATAAATATCAATATTCTGATTTCTTACACCGAAGGCATTTGTGTGGTCGTGGCCCGTAAACATTGCCAGTACATCACCTGTTTCAACAAGAGCGTCAAACTGACCGTCGTTGTAATAACCGGGACAGGGCTTTTCGTTAAGCTTGCCGTAATTGACCTGCTCGGGATCAAACATATAATATTCGCCTTCATTATAAATGTGCGGGAGTGCATAAGGCTTCTTTGAATCTACCTTTTTAAGAACATCATAGATTTCGGGTACAATTATATGCTGGAAGACAACAGAGTTAACGGTTTCACCACCGTTTTCTTCTTTAAGCTTTGCTGCTGTTTCTTTGTACCATTTAATCTGCTCTGTGCGTACTCGGTCATAATGTCTGGGCTCATCTTCGTCATAATCTCCTGAGTCAAACACCCAGAGATTAAACTTGGTTTTATCGCTGTCGGAAGCAAACACGGGAATATTGAATGTAGCGCAGTTTTTGAAATCCGTACTGCCATCGGCAGATATTACACAAGAGAAGGTATTGTAATATTCCATAATATCTTTTCTTGTCATGGGACCCTTCTCTGCGTCGTGATTACCGAAGGTTACGGCAACGGGAATCTTTCTTGACTCAAAGATATTCATAAGAGCATTGATAAGTTCCTTTGTCTTTTCGGGGTCCTCGTTAGGATGTGTATTATCGCCTGTGAGCACAACAAGGTCGGGCTTTTCCACATCGCAGGCTTCTGCAATTACCCATACCGATGCATCAAAATGCTTGTCATAATTAAGATGAGTATCAGCAATATGTAATATTTTAAGCTTACCGTTTTCATCGAATCTTATTGTTTTATCGGTTTCATTCTGAGCATTTGCAGGGCTGAAATCAATATTTGTGTTTTCAGGGTCCATTTCAAAATAGATTATTGATGCCGCAAAGAGGGCAACCAATACCGCAAAAATGATAAGAAATTTTTTTGCTTTTGACATTATAACATCTCCTTATTCAGCAGATTTCATTCTGTAAATATTTACTTCATAAGCACGAAGCTTATCTGAAGAAACGGAATAATTTGAAAGCGCACATTCACCTTCGGCTTGTCTTGGTCTGTCGATTTCGTTTTCTGTAATGTTCATTTCAATATAGAACTTTCCTTCGCCAGACTCTCTGTAAAAACAATAGGTTTCGTCATTTGTATCAAGAGGTCTGAAATCACCGTAAACCAAAGTCGATTTGTTTTTCTTGCGAAGCTCCATAAGCCTTCTGTAATAGTGAAACGGACTCGTTTCATCCTGAAGCTGAGCTTTTACATTGCACTCTTTATAGTCACCATTGACACGAAGCCAAGGCATACCCGTTGTGAAGCCTGCGTTTTCACTGTCATCCCAAGGGATGGGAGTTCTCGCGTTGTCTCTTCCGCCTGCAAGGATCTCTGCGAAGACCTCTTCGGTGCTTCTGCCCATTTCAACATTTTTGTTATATCTGTTTATACCCTCAACATCACGGATTTCACTTATATCCTTGAAATCGCAGTTCATCATTCCCAATTCTTCACCCTGATAAATATAAGGTGTTCCCCTGCCTGTCAGAACCATTGTGCCGAGAAGCTTTGAAAGAGGCTTTCTGAATTTCGGGTCGGGATTTACCTTTGACACCATTCGCGGATTATCATGATTTTCGATAACCAACGACGGCCAGGATGAACCGCAAAGAGAGAACTGATAATCTATAAGTGCTTCCTTTAAATATTTAAGGTTATATTTATAATCCTGATATTTGGATTTACCCGGATTTTCAATATGGTCAAAGAGGAATGCCTGACGGACTTCTTCACGGGATTCGTCGGAAATGAGCTTTACCATTTCAATGCCCGTGCTGCAGGGCTCTGCAACACAGAAAGAGCCGGGAAATTTTTTGAAGGTCTTTTCATTAAGCTCACTGAGATATTCGTGAAGCCTCGGTCCCCATGAGTAATGCTCGGCACCGCAACCGAAAAACTTGGCAACAGTCTGGTCACCGTCGGGAAGTCCGGGGGTTTTTGAAATAAGGGTTATAACATCCATTCTGAAGCCGTCAACACCTTTTTTGAGCCACCACGAAACCATATCGTAAACTTCTTTTCTCAGTTCAGGGTTATCCCAGTTAAGATCCATCTGCTTTGAGGAGAAAAGATGCAGTGCCCACTCGTCAAGTTCGGGATAGTAATTCCACGCAGAGCCTGAGAAGAACGATGTCCAGTTATTAGGAGGGATTCCGTCACCCTTGCCTTTACGGAAGAAATAATAATCCTTATATTTCTCGTCACCTGCAAGAGCCTTTTTGAACCATTCATGCTCGTCAGAAGTGTGATTTACAACAAGGTCCATAATCAACTTCATTCCACGCTTATGGATTTCAGAGAGCATTTCGTCAAAATCATCCATTGTGCCGAATTCGGTCATAATTTTCTGATAATCACGGATGTCATAGCCCATATCATCATTGGGTGAATCGTAAATGGGGCTGAGCCACAGTACGTCAACACCCAACTCCTTAAGATAGTCGAGCTTTGAGATTATGCCCTGCAAATCACCGATTCCGTCACCGTCTGAGTCCATAAACGAACGGGGATAAATCTGATAGATAACAGCTTCCTTCCACCATTCTGGGGCTGTTTCACTTTTTGATATAACCTTTTCAGGATTACCGTTCAGAATATCAAGAAGATATTTTTTCGATTTGTCTGTGACTTTATCAGTGAGAAGCTCACCTAAGGTGTTTTGGCAGACTGTCTCATCCGAGAGAATTTCGGCAGCTATGTTTTTACGGTAAACTACCTTTTGAGCAATATCATAACCGACAGGATTGTTAAGCACCTCGGAAAGAGTGCTTTCAGAAGTAATTTTCATATATATTTTTTCCTCAACAGTTTGTTTTATTATTCACTGATAGCTTCCTTTGTCTGTCTGATTGATTCATTTTCCTTATGGCGCTCTGCTCTGATTACTTCAAGCTCACGGTACATCTGCTCCTTCTTATCGCCCTCAATGTTATAGAAGAACTTAAGAATAAGAGCCTTGAGAACATTTGCAAGGGCATAACCGAAGAGAAGGAATGCAAGTATCTTTAAGCACACATCAAGATAATCAGGCTTAGCACGCATTGTTTCAACAAGATCACCTACAGGTGAAGTTTCATAGCCTGCCCATACAATCATAAATTCTATAGATGCGTTTTTCAATCCACCTAAAGCAGTATTGATCCAACCCGGAACAACACCTTGAATTGCTTCTACTCTTTCTCCTGTTTCCCACTCAAGATAATCCATAAATTCTACATTGAAGTGTGAATTTGAAAGTTCCTGAATACCGATACCGATACCGAAAACAAAATAGAATACATAGAAGAATATACTGTTCCAGCCCTCGAAGAAACTGATGCCCATCTTTGCTTCAACAAAGCAGATACCGAAAAGCACACAAGCCGCAACAGGTGAATAAATACCACAGAATTTGAGAAGCTTTGTAGGCTCATGCTTCTTTGCAAGCTTTGTAGTAATGACATTACCTACAACAGTACCTACGGCTGTGGGAAGAGTGAGAAGAAGATTTTTTGAGGAGCCTACAGTAATTGCTGCAAGGTATGTTGACATTTTGCCGAGCATAGCAAAGTTGTTCACCCACTGCATAGCATGATATGCACGGTAGTTTTTGTGTTTGAAAAGCTCAAACAGAGTTTTGGTGATTTTGATATTCTGTACAGGATACTCGATTCTTTCCTTACAGAAAAGTCCGACCATAAGGTTACCAAAGGCTGTAACAACTGCAGCAACAATAGCAAGAGTCATATACATCTTATTCTTGTCATCGCTGAAAATGCCGTAAACGAAGGTTGCAATATATGCTCCGCCGTAACCGATATAATAGGACAACTGCCAGATTGTTGCAATCGTTTTCTTTTCCTTAGGATTGGGTGAAATAACATGAGTGATGTTCTGTCCGAAATTGTTAAAGGCATTGAACACAGTCTGAGCACAGGCTATACCGTAACGTAAAAGAGTCATCTGCTGAACAGTCCAACCCTCGGGAACATAGAAATATAATACAGTACAAAGGAATATAGGCACAAGGCAGATTATGTACCAGGGACGGTATCTGCCCCAACGGCTTCTGAAACCTTGCACATAAACAGCCGAAACTAAACCGATAACTAAACTCAGCACCGTTGTAATAGCTGTCTGAACAGCAGTAATACGGGCAACATCATCAGCGACTACTCCTTTAGGACCAAAATAAAGCTCGTACAAAAACGCTGTAGCAAGTGTACCGGTAAGGGTTGTACCGAACATGCCGCCGATTCTTGCGAGCATAACGCAGGCGTACTCGAATTTCGATATGTGCTTACCCTCTGTAGTTAAAAGAGTTTTTTCTTGAATTCTTGACATCATATCATCTCCTAAATTTTCTTTAAATTAATTATATCACAAAAAAATTAAATGCCATAGATTTTTAAATTTTATTAAACGGAATGTCTATTTTTATTATTTTCAAAATATAACATCAACAATAATAGGATAATGGTCTGAAGGATACATATCCATTACAGTATTTCGAATGATTTTGTATTTGTCAACTCTTACATTTTTTGAAACAA
>JAZSDZ010000117.1:0-3552 GCA_045531435.1 Candidatus Fimenecus sp. | reverse complement strand
ATCAATAGCGATTTCGCTCTTGCAGAATGGACAAACCTTTGTTGTAGGTTCTTCTTCCACAACTTCTTCCTCTTTAGCTGTCTTTGCTCTGATAGTATTGATACCCTTAACAAGACAGAAGATTACGAATGCAACAATGATGAAATCAAGAATAACTGCAATAAAATTACCATAAGTAAGTATTGCTGCACCTGCTGCTGTTGCTTCTTCGATAGATGCATACTCACCACCATCAAGAGCTACAAACTTTGTTGCAAAGTCTGCACCTTTTAATGCAAGACCGATAAGTGGCATAATTATGTCGTTTACAAGTGAGTTAATGATTTTCTGGAATGCGCCACCGATAATAACACCGACTGCAAGGTCAATCACATTACCACGCATAGCAAATTCTTTGAATTCTTTTAAAAATCCTTTCATTTTAAGTCCTTCTTTCTTTTAAAAATATGAAATAATTATACCATTATTTTTATAGATTTCAATACTATTTTACTCCTGTGCCATCAAAATCGGGTATGAAGTCAGTTTTTGCAGAAGATTTTTCCTGCATAAAACCATTTTGCAGTCCGATGTCAAGGAAAAAATCAACAACCTTGCTGTATTCTGCAGTCGTAAGTCGTCTGTTAAGTTCTTTAAATTCACTTATGTTTCCGTAAGGTGTGTATTGACTCATCAGGCTTATATATGTATCATCAGGCAAGTTTTCTTTTATCCACAAAAGGATATTTTTACTTTCATCCACGTTGGCAGGTAAAACGAGATGGCGGATTATAAATCCCTTTTGAATGATATTATCTTTAAACTCATTCTTTGGTTGTTGACGATACATTTCAAGAATTGCCTGACTTGCTTTTTCGAAATAGTCAGGACATTTTGCATATTTCACTGATTTTTCACTACTGAAATATTTAAGATCAGGAAGATAGACATCAACAAGACCTTCAAGTTGTTTCAATGTTTCAACATTGTCATATCCTGAACTGTTATACACAACGGGAACTGACGGTTTGTATTTACTGAGTACTTCAATCAGAATATGAGAGAAATGTGTGGGATTTACCAAGTCAATTGTATGGACGCCCTTTTCCTCAAGTTCCTTCATAATCTCAACAACTCGATTAGTTGTAATTTTCTCACCTCTATTTTCGTGGCTGATGGGATAATTCTGACAAAAACAGCATTTTAGAGAACAACCTGAAAAGAAAATCGCACCTGTACCATTTTTTCCACTTATACAAGGTTCTTCCCAATTGTGAATGTCCGCACGGGCAAGAACAGGGTTCAATGGCATTTTGCAAAAGCCGTTACCTATGGTTTCAGTTCGTTCTATATTACATTTTCTTGGGCATAAATTACAAATCATTTTATCACACCGCATTTACTGTAAATAATGCAGGCGTGGAAGCCTGCCACTACGCATTACTATATTTTATCACAAACACACTTGATAATCAAATTGTTTTGGAGTATAATATCTTTACCAATTTGCGAGGTGATAATATGCTTCTTACAATGGATATAGGAAATACCAATATTAATATCGGTCTTTTTCAGGATAATGAGCTGACAGTCAGCGCAAGACTTGCTACTGAAAGACAGAAAACTGATGACCAGTATGCTATGGATTTCACCAATATTTTTGTAATGCATAAAATTAAGGCTGATGAAATTTCAGGCGTTGTGATTTCTTCAGTTGTACCTGAAATTACAGAAGCTGTTACAAATGCCATAAAAAAACTTACAGGAAAAGACTCGCTTATTTTGTCCCCCGGAGTTAAAACAGGACTTAACATCTTAATCGACAACCCTGCTCAGCTTGGTGCCGATTTAGCAGCAGGTGCAGTTGGCGCAGTTACTAATTATCCGTTACCTGCATTCATCATTGACCTTGGAACTGCAACAAAGGTTTGTGCAGTTGATAAGAATAAAGGTTTCAGAGGATGTATGATTGCTCCCGGTGTGCAGATTTCTCTTAAAGCGCTTACTGACACCAGTTCACTTCTTCCTACAATCAGTCTTGAGCCACCTAAAAAGGCTTGTGGTACAAATACAGTTGAAAGCATGCAGAGTGGCGTTGTACTTGGTACTGCTGCTATGATAGACGGTATTCTCGATAAATTTGCAGAAGAATTAGGTGAACCTGCAACAATCGTTGCAACAGGCGGACTTTCATATTTCATTTCCCCTGTTTGTAAAAGAGAAATCACCTATGACCGTCACCTTATCTTAAAGGGACTTAAAGCGATTTACGAAAAGAACAATTGAATACCATTATTTATTCGTCAATTATTTGCGTTGCATCCATGGTGAGCAACAGCAAGGAGGAATATAAATGTCAAACAAAAAAAATGACCGTAACAAAACGGTCAGACTTGCAACTGCAGGTATTCTTACTGCCGTTGTAATCGTTTTTCAATTCATTGGTGCATCAATCAAATTCGGCACATTTTCAGTATCCCTTGTGCTGATTCCAATTGTTGTTGGTGCAGCACTTGGTGGAAAATGGGTAAGCACATGGTTAGGTTTTGTATTCAGCATCATCGTTCTTCTTTCAGGAGATGCATCTGCTTTTCTTGCCATCGACCCTCTTGGTACTGTTATAACAGTACTTTTTAAAGGCACTCTTGCAGGTTTTGTTGGTGGATTTGCATTTGAATTACTGAAAAAAATCAACACTTATTTTGCAGTTATTGTTTCAGCAATTCTTGTACCTCTGATAAATACGGGAATTTTCCTTTTAGGATGCAGAATTTTCTTCTTTGATACAATTAATGAATGGGCTAACGGAATGGGTTTCGAAAATGCATTTATCTATATGATTGTTGGTCTTGTAGGTGTTAATTTCATTTTTGAACTTGTAATAAATATCGTTCTTTCCCCGTCTGTTGTGGGAGCAGTAAAACTCCTTGGCAAAAAGAAAAACTGAAAAAGACCACTTGATTTTTCGTCAAGTGGTTTTCTTTTATATCACACTATTCTTTTTAAGAAATTCTATTGACTGCTGCACCCATTGACCTGCTTCGAGTCCGTCGGCAAGTGCAAATCCGTGAACATTGCCTGGGTAAATATGCACTTCATTTGGCACATGTTTTTTCTTCATCACCTTTTCCGCAACAAGGCAGTTTGTTTCAGGTGGCACTATAGGGTCATTTTTCATTGAGAAAAGAAACATTGGCGGATAACTTTCACTGATAAGATTCTGCACACTTAATTTATATGACAACTCCTCACTATAATTCTTACCAAGAAAAATCTTGTCACAAGTTATACCAAAATCCTTACACTTAAGGTCAATCATAGGATATCCGCCAATTACTGCATCAGGTTTTCCACTTATATGGCTCAAGTTTCCGGTCATTTCTCTTAATTCATCGTGAACACCGCTGACACTTGTCACAAGATGACCACCTGCAGAAAAGCCCATAGCAACAACCTGATTATCTATTACATTCCATTTTTCTGCATTGTTACGAACCATCTGAATTGCACGGATAAAGTCAAGTTGCGGACAAGGATAACGACAAGGAGATGTACGATAACACACGACAAATG
>JAZSDZ010000109.1:0-10943 GCA_045531435.1 Candidatus Fimenecus sp. | reverse complement strand
TGATAAGACCAAAGATAAATGTTGAAAGATTGTTTACAACAGCTACTGGGTCGTCTGCTGCAAAGGAAAATACACTACATACAAAAAGCAATGCGAGACAAAGGATTATACCTACATAGGCCTTAAAGCCCTTTCTCACTTTACCCTCCATAGGAGCCTTCTTTGATTTTGTGATTACATTTTTACTCATATTTTTATTCCTCCAAATTTAATAAATATTCTTCAATTTCTTCACTTGAATAGATAACAACATCTGACTTTGGTAAATCATCAATGTTAATATCTTCAAGGTCATCAAAAGTCATTTCATAGCTTGAATAATCTTCAAAGCCGTGAACATAATTTTCACCCTTACCGTCTGTTGTGTCTTTGACATTAGGGTGTTTCAAAATATCATACTTTAAGTCCTGCACAGGTCTTTCACCACGAATAAAAAGAAGTGCGTACTTGTTATCAAGCATTCGCACTTCATCAGGAGTTAAAAGTTCTCTGCCGGAAATCTGATAGTTTGTCGAATAACTACCGTTTCTTCCTCGTGATTGTCCGTAGGTGTTTGTGTCTATCGTTTCCTTACCCAACAGTTTAGAAACATATTCGTGTGTTGATTGCTCGTTGCCACCGAGATACAAGAACTCATCACAGTTACCAACTATACTTTCCCATTGCTTTTCAAACAAAGCTTTAAGCTGTGCCATATTCTGAATAATTATCGAAACAGATATTTCACGGGAACGCATAGTTGAAAGTAATTTATCAAAATCATCGGGTAGAGCAATATTAGCAAACTCATCCATCACAAAATGAACATGAACAGGAAGTCTGCCTGTATGAACAAAGTCTGCCTGATAATATAACTGCTGAAACAACTGTGTGTAGAGCATACCGACAATAAAGTTAAAACTTGTATCATTTTCAGGGATAAGTGCAAACAAAGCTGTTTTTCTTTCTCCGATTTGGTCAAGCTCAAGCTCATCAAAACAAGTCATACTTGCAAGAGAATCAAGATTAAACTTTTCGAGTCTTGCAAGAAGTGTGATTTGAATCGACTTCAAGGTCTTTGTTGAACCACTGTGATATGAACGATAATATTTAAGTGCGATATGGTCAGGACACCTTTTTTCAAGCTTCTCAAATATTTCATCAAGAGGACTAATAGTTACCATATCCTGACTTCCTCCTTCATCATCGGGAAGTTCTCCGGCTCTAATCATTTCAAGAACCATTGAGAAGTTTTGCTCCTCCGGTGGAGCTTCGTAATGAAGGTATGATACAAGTGCTTTTAAAAGCATACTTGCAGCTTGGTCCCAAAACGGGTCGTTACTCTGACTACCTTTAGGAGTTGTGTTCTTAAAAAGATTTGTTACAAGTCGCTGTATATCATTGTCATTATGAATATACACAAACGGGTTATAACAATCGCTCTTTTCCATATTGATAAGGTCAAGAACTTTAATGTCATAACCTTGTTTTTCTAACATACCACCTGTATCACGAAGCAACTCACCTTTAGGGTCAAGAACTATAAAAGAAGTGTTAGCCTGCATAATGTTTGGTTTTGCATAGAAACGGGTCTTACCCGCACCCGAACCACCGCACACCAAAACATTGAGGTTTCTTCTGTGTTGTCTGCCATCAAGTCCGATTGCTGTGTTTTGAGTTAAAATCTTGTTTTTTGTAACTTCTTTATCCACATATTTCTTCTTTATTGTTTCAGGCTTTCCCCATTTAGCCGAGCCGTGTTCTTCTCGGCTTCGATAATTTTTATCATTTGAAAGATAAATACCGATACCAAGAGCATACGCTAAAATGAGAATGAGGACAGTTTTTAGGCTGTCCCCACAAAAAGAAATATTAAAAGGATTATTAAAGGCTACTGAAAGATTTTTTATTATCTCAACAAGTCCACCATCAATATACGGAGCAACTAACAACCCTAACCATATTACAGGTATAAGACCACAAGCATAAAGTATGAGATTAGTTTTTGAGAATTTATCGCTCCTCACGGTCAAACCTCCTCTTTCTCAGAAGTGGAGCATCAAGAATTATTTGTAACAGCTCATTAACATCTTCAATAGGCATGTCTTTTTCAATCAACGTGTTACGAAATTCGTTGATACCGTTAATCATCAAATCGTGTTGAAAAGAATCAACCGTTATTACTCTTTTAGCTTCTCTCATACAAAACACACCGCCTTATCTGTCGCCGTGTTCTTTGTTTTTAGGTTCAAGTGCTTTTCGTAC
This sequence comes from Candidatus Fimenecus sp., assembly GCA_045531435.1. Classification (GTDB taxonomy): domain Bacteria; phylum Bacillota; class Clostridia; order Oscillospirales; family Acutalibacteraceae; genus Fimenecus. Next base: position 8,699 of record JAZSDZ010000109.1, on the reverse strand, counting down.
TGTATTGGCAATCGTATTTGCATGGTCACGAGCTTGTGAAAGTTCTGCTCTCTTTTCTTTTGCTTCAAGATTGGAAAACTTATCACTTAACTCTGTGATAGGTTCAGGTTCAAAGCCTGCTCTCGAGGTTGCAATATATGAAATTGCCTGTGCTTTAAATTCGAGGTTTTCTCTGTTGAAATCACCATTGTCAAGTCTTGCAAAAGCAATTTCCTTTGAGAGAGCACGGACAATATCACCACCCTCTAAACCCTGACGAATAAAAATCATTTTAGCTTCAGGCTGGTAATGAGCATTTATTCCTTCAGGAAGCTCATTACTGATTTTTACGGGAACGGGTGAAGTTGTAATCATTGCTTTAACAACAACACGGGCATCAGGGGTTTTAGCTCTGTTTTGTCTTGGTCTTGCGTTGGTCTGTGAAATATCAAATACCTTCTTTGCATTATACGGAGTTACTGTCTTTCCGTCTTCTCTTGTATATTCCTTGCCGGGTTCAAGAATGATAATACCTGTTTCGCCCTTGTTGATAAACACATGATTTTTCTGCCAAGTTTTTGAATCGCAAAGCCTTGTTGCTTCAGGATTCTGATATGCAACTAAAAGAGTATTGCTAACAGAGTATCTGTCAAACCTACTCTGAATATCAAGATATGCCATAACAGTATCGGGATTATTAAGTTCCTCTGTTGCTGTTTCAAGCATTTCATAAGCCAATGCTCTGTTTTCATTTCTCTTCTTTATCCAATCATCCTTTGAATAAGGCTCCATAGTTGTCTGCTTTTCGTTACCAAAAAGTTCATCGAGTTCTGCCATTTGTTTTGGCTCCTTTCGTTTTTGATTTTGTTTTCTGCGGAGTAGTTTTTCCGTTTGCAGTATTTTTTCTTTCTTCCTTAATTCGGTTAAGCTCTGCTCTGACCGATGGTCGTGAAGATTTTTCATCCCGTGTATGGCGTCGGAGTTCTGACACTCCGGAGGAAGGCTCGGACGCTCGGGATTTTTCCGTCTTCGCCATAGAGGGGTTTTCAAGATAACTCTTTTCTGTCTGTTGAGGTTTTGAAAAGAGCTCGTCAATAAATTTATCCTCTGCACTTTTTTCAGGTTTTTGTTTTTCAGGTGATTGCTTAATATCACCTTTAGATCTATCAAGACTTGCACGGACAGTCGCTTTATTGTTTGCACCGAGATTAAATCTTTGGAAGATACGGTTTACTTTTGCCGAATCTTCAGCACGAACCATAATGTCACACTTACCATCATTCTTATCTCTGTCTTTAAGCACATGATACATTACACCGTACTTTTTTGCTTCCTGACAAAACTTTTTTAGGTCTCTGTCTTTAAGTTCAAAAACCTTAATCGGCTTATTAGACTTTAACATCGTATTAAGTGAGGCTCTGCCTTTTGTTCTCTTTGTATCTTTAAGAGAGGCAAGGATAAGTTTCACAAGTCTTTCAGCTCCGTCCATTGACATCTTTCCTGCAACCTCAACGCCTTGCAATGTCATCCTCACGATTTGTTCCGCTGCGTCTCCTGAAGCGTTCATCTGTACTCATCTCCTTTCGTTCTTTATCATTCATAATTTCATTTATTTTGTTTTCAATTTTAGGTTCTTGCTCCTGTATTCTGTCACAGATACGAATATCTTTTCTCAAGATTTTCATTCTTTCTGTAAGAAGAGATATTTCATCTTTGATTTTTGCAACCTCTGTTTCATCGCCTTTTCTTCCTGCTGCCTTCACCATTTTGCGATAACGCTCTCTTGCTTCATCGCATTCCTGAAGCTCACTCTTACAAGAATCTTTATATTTTTCAAGTTGCTCCGGTGTTTCAATATCGTTATCACACAAGAGATTTTGTTGTTCAATGAGTTTATCGAGCTTTCGCATTTCATCAATAAGGTATTTATCAATCTCTCTGTTTGTGTTTGGATTTTTCTTTACATATTGAACAACCGTTACAAAAGAAACATACACTTCTCTGTAATTAGGCTCATTAAGAGGTTCAAAAAATTCCTGAACAAGATTGTCTTGCTCAGGAATATCTATTTTATATCTTTGCCATTTTGTAATTAAGCGTCTTTCAATATCTTGTGGAGTGTAACCCTCGCCGAGAGTTTTTAATCTTCTCGGTCTTTCAAATTTAGGATGTGATATAGTCGGATACTTGCGTTCAAAGTTGAAAGAGTATCCGAGTTTTTTCATTTCGGTATAAAAAGCTCTTTCACTGGTTGTTTTTAATATGCACTCATCAATATCTCTTTTAATAATTGCATCCTTTGTCCATTCACCGTTTTTCTCTGCCATATACAAATCATAAGGTTTTCGACTTCTCTTTTTCGGATTTTCAATAACTGACAATTCGTATTCTCTGCAAAGCTCATCAGAAATTTGACGGAGGTTATAATAACTCTCCATACAGTCATTAAACTTCTTTCCCGTTTCAACACAGACAGAATTAATTACAATGTGGTTATGCAAACAATCAGTATTAAGATGTGTTGCAACGACTGCTTCATAACCATTAAATGCTCGCTTGACAAATTCAACACCTATATCGTGAATCAATTCAGGTGTTCCTTCTCCGGGAGCAAAGGATTGAATAATATGATATCCGAGATTACCGTCTTTCTTGTTATACAATTTTTTTGTATTCATCATTTCGGAAAAAGCAGTTTCTAAAGAGGTTAAACCAACTTCTGAAACATAGAACTGCTTTTCAGTCTTCAAATCATCAACTGTGTAATTAAGAACACTATGCAAATCCAAGAATACTTCTTCATAATTTTCATTTTCAGTTTTAAGTTTGTTACTGACATAAGCTAATGTTCTGTCAAGATGAGTGTGAATAGGAATTATATAAACTATTGCCATTTATTATTGTCCCTGTTCAAATAAAATACCGAATGCATTTTCTCCTCTATAGTTCTGAGTTCAGATAAGTGTTTTTCTAATTCAACAGGATTTAAAATTCCGTTTGTTCTTGCGATACGAAGAATTTGGTTTATATTATTTCCGAGACATCTTAACTGATAAATCAATTCACCATAATTTGCAGGAGGACCTTCGGGTGGAGAATAACCTAAAATAATTTCTCTTATTAGTTGCGACTTTGAAAGTTTTGTAATTCCAGAAAGTTTGCACAAAGCTTCATTTTCCTTTTCATCAAGGAAAACATGAAAATCATATTTTCTTTTCCTCAGAATATATCAATCCTTTCCTTTTGAACTTTTCCACTAATAATGTTGCAGTAATATTTGAGGCAATCGCCAATACTATCAATGCAACATAAACCAATGTGTCCATTGGTATCATCTCCTTTCTTCGGGGTGTTAGGGGTGGAAAACCCTTAACAAGCGGGTAATGTATCCACATACCCAATGCTTGTTAAGACTTAGCCGCAAGCTTTTACCCTTTAATACAGTTCGTCGTATAGATACTCTCGCTCTTCAGAGCAGTAGTCATCACAATCTTCATCGCAATTTTCACAAGGGTTTTCCGCCGAACTCTCTGCTTCGCAGACGATTGAATCAATATTATTTTCGGTAAATTCAACTACATCAGTATTAAATAAGATGTCTTTTGCTTTTGCGATTGCCTCATCACCGCAACAAGCATTAATCTTCATAGGCTTTTTAAAAGTTACTGATACTGTTACATTATAAGATTTCACTTTCTTTCCTCCGTTATCTTTCGTAATCTTTATTTTTATTTGGGTTATATGCTATACCTCTGATTTGGTCATTGATTTTGAAAAACCTTTCAGGATATTTAAATTGTTTTGAATATTTTTTTATTTGTTCTTCAGTCAGACTTCCAAAGTTCTCTCCTGAACAATCGCAGATAAAAGCTGTACCGGCAATAATGTCAATAAGCTGTTTGTTATCGTCATATACACCTCGGTTTAAATCCAAACCCATCATTTTTCCTTCTTCATTGACAACACAACAAACAGGCTCTTCAAAATAATATCCGGGTTGGATTAATCCACCGACAACTGATTGCATACCTTCAAGTGTTGCATCTATTTCTGCAGCTCTTGCAACCTTGCCGGGTTCGAGTAAAACAACTTTAATTTTTTCAGGTTCATATTCTTTGGCATCAAAAACAACTTCCGAAAAATTATCAGCATCAAGAATGTGTTCACCTTTGTACCAATCATCGGTTACAATCTGTTCTGCTTCTTCCTGAGTTTCTGCTTCAACTTCAACTTTCTTTTTTAAAGTTTCAGTTATTGTTACTTCAAATTTTTTCATTATCTACAAGCGACCTCCTTTTCAAAAGTTCTGTATGGTAGATTTTTTGAAAAGCATAAATAATCATTAACATCTTTACCTACGGGTACAAAATGTTTTTTTACTGTGTATTTATCTTTCAATAGATTGCTTATCACCTCTGCAGCTTTACGGCCTGCAGAGTCATTATCCAAGTGAAGATAAACTGTTTTCAGTTGAGGATTATCTTTGAGTACAGTTCGCAATGAGAGTGGTATCTGTGCATTAGTCATATTTTTTGTTGGCTTATATACTCCGGATAAAGAAACAAGGTTCTGACTTTTGAAATCAGAACCCTGCTCGTATAGAAGTGTTGCATAAGATAATAAATCTATGGAACCTTCAAAAATATGGATATTTGTATTTTCTTTATTTACCAACCGAAAAGGAAATGTCTTATCACTTCCATAAGCATCACCGATATATCTGTACTTTTCCGTACCTCGCATACCTGCATATTTAGGCTTGTTATTTTCATCATAACCGACAAACACAATGTTGTTCATCGGCACACTTTGATAAAGCATACCGCTTTTAATGAAATATGAAATAACCTCTTCGTTAATTCCTCTTTGCTTCAAATACTCGATTGCAATATCATTGTTTTCAGCTTTAGTAGGAAGTATTAAATTTCTTTCTTCCTTCGGTTTGGGTTTTTCATACTGTTTTCTTAAAGCACTTTCATCATTTGCAATTTGCGAAACTGCTTCTATGAAAGTCATATTTCTTACTCTCATAAGATAATCAACAGCACTTCTTCCTCCTATACCTCTTGACCACCACATCCACATTCCGTTTGAAATTTTTAAACTGTCGTGTGTTTTTGTGGTGTAAGTGTTTCCGGAAATTCTCACAAGCTCGTCAGGTTCATAAGATTTCAGATAAGTGAGAAGGTCCATTTCCCTAGCTCTATTGATGGCACTTTGAGAATAGTAAATTATTAAATATCACCTCCAAAAGAAAAACCAACTGCAATAAATACAGTTGGTCCACAATATTAAATGACATATTCTTTTTTTGATAACACTATATTTGCATTATCAAAAATAACTTTGTTATAATAATCTGCCCATTCACTTGTTAGTTCCATTATTCGATACGAATGAGGACTTTGGGGATCTTTTTTTACTAAGGTTATTAATAAATTTGGTAATGCGACAAAGACTTTTTCTTTTATCCCGCTTTCATTTTCAAAAGTAAAACATGGATTATCTGATGTTATCAACAGATCTTTGTCCGAAACCCAAAAAAGAAATGTCAAATTATCTCGTTGCACTTCAAAATCCTTATACATTGAACCCCGTCCTTTTATAAACGAATCAAACTCCCTTAATAAATAACCATGTTTTAATTCTTCAATTGCTGTATCATCATAAGAATTTATTCGTTCGTTAAATGGTATTTTTTCATCAACACCATCAAATGCATCCTCAATAATTTTAAAGATATCATTCACGACATCTTTTCCTTTTAGTCCTCTCCATTCAAACATAACCAAATACTTCATAATAAGCTCAGCATCTTCAATCGTTAAAAATACAGATTCTTTTTTTTGTATTTTCTTAAGTGTTTTTTGAAGTATGTTGATTATATTGCTCCAATCATTTTCAAGTTGAATATTCCAGTTTATTTCTATGCTGTTATCCACAGTAGAAATCAACCTTTGTTTAATTGCATTTCTGTCTCTTTTGTTTACGACTTTGCCATTTGGGTACAACATTTCCCATTGTTCAAATTCAAAAAAGTGCATATTAAGTTCATCTAAAGATGACAGTCTTTTCCCTTCAAAACTAATTGAATAGTTCTTTAAAAATCCAAATATTTTTTCGAGTGATTCTTGAGTTGTATATAATGAACCTGCACGTATTGAATGATATCGGTCTCTACCTAAAATGTTTTCTATATTGTGTTGTTTACTTACATTTTTTTCTTTATCAAATGTCCAAATTGAATTATTGGAAAAACACCATGGTTTCATATAAGTTTGGGGAATTCTATGGTGATAAATTGCTTCGCTATTCGGCAAAATCGACACCTCTTTCATTTTTGTGTAAAACAAGTATATCACAATAAATCAAAATAATCTACTTAAGAGCCTTCAATATTCATTACGGATTTGTTTTATCTTTCGATGGTTTTATTTTTTTCTTTATCAGGTATATCATCTTTGTCTATTTCTCCATCAACAATTTCATTGTCATGGTGGTCCATATCAAGAAGTGCGTTAAGTTCTGCCAACCTCTCCATTTTCTGTGAGAGTTCTTCTTCCTGCGGGAATGGTCTTTCTACCTCAGCTTTGGCATTTTCAAGCTGAACCTTTGTATCGGCAAGTCTTTCTTCACAAGCCTTCATTTTATCAGGCATTGCGGATATAAGGTTATCAAGACGGGTAATATTACCGTAAATATCAGCACCAAGAGATACCGAATGTCTGAGAGAACCTACAAGAGTTAATACATATGCTTTTTCAAAGGAATTGAATGACAGCTCCATATTAAAGCCACGATATGAACCGATTGATTTCGATTCAGGTGAAGTCATCGCCTTACACGCTACTAATATTGCTGAACCTGCACCTTTCTTTTCATCATAGGTAACATCTTCAACAATCATAGGTGAGAAGTTATCTGCATTAAGGAAGGTGTTTTCTTTTGCTCTTTCAATATCTGCATTGTATCCAGCAATTCTTTCTTCACCTTGCTTTATCTGTTGCGGATAGAACTTAATAATTCTGTCCTCAAGGCTATATCTCTGACTTAAATGGTTCTGTTTCAAAAGTTTGAGCTTTGAAACTGCAACATCCAAATCCATTTTTTCTTTTATATACGGATTACCTGTTGCAAGTGCCTTAATCTCGGCATAAGATAACGCCTGCTCGTCAACATCTTCTGCTGAACGCACAGGCGATTTTGAAGTCATAATCTGACCTATAAACTTTTGCTTATTCTCAACCAACTGATAAAGATAGGCATCAAAGGTCTGTTCTGTAACATAACTGTAAATCTCAACTTCGGGGTTTTCATTACCTTGTCGAACTATTCGACCTTCTCGCTGTTGGAGGTCTGCAGGTCGCCAAGGACAATCCGTATGATGAATTGCTATGAGCTTCTGCTGAACATTAGTACCGGCACCCATTTTAGCAGTAGAACCTATAAGAACACGAACCTGACCTGCTCGAACTTTTCCGAAAAGGTCTTTTTTCTTTGCTTCACTATCTGCATTATGAATAAAGGCTATTTCACTTTCCGGTACGCCTTTCGCAATAAGTTTCTTCTTGATGTCATCATAAACATTAAACTTACCGTCATTATGTGGAGTAGATAGGTCACAGAAGATAAGCTGTGTAGATTTCTGCGGAGTTGTTCTCTCCCAAATTGAATAAACATTATCTACACATGCAGTAACCTTACTGTTCGGGTCATCAGGTAACATTTCATTGAATAGTCTTTGGTCAAGTGCTAACTTTCTTCCGTCATTTGTAATGAGAAGCATATTATCAACACTTGAATCAACCATCTTGTTTCTTACCTTCTCGGCTCGTTCAGAAAGAGATTCAACAATCTGCTTCTGATGTTCTGTCGGCTTAACTGCTATATTGTGAAAGTTAGCTTTAGGAACGGGAAGATTAAGCATATCTGCCGTCTGTATATCAGCAACCTGCCTGAACATCATCATAAGTTCGGGAAGGTTATAGAACTTAGCAAATCGTGTTTTTGCTCGGTATCCCGTACCTTCGGGAGCAAGTTCAATAGCAGTAACAGTTTCACCAAAGGTTGATGCCCAAGAGTCGAAATGCTGTAAATGCTTATCTTCAAGTGCATCATACTGAAGGTATCTCTGCATTGTGTAAAGCTCTACCATTGAGTTTGAAACGGGAGTGCCCGTTGCAAAGATAACACCCTTGTTTCCGGTCACTTCATCAAGGTATCTGCACTTCATATAAAGGTCAGAAGATTTCTGTGCTTCCGTCTGTGCGATACCGCCCACGTTTCTCATTTTTGTATATAAGAAAAGGTTCTTAAAATTATGAGCTTCGTCCACAAAGAGTCTGTCAACACCGAGTTCCTCAAAGGTAACAACATCGTCTTTTCGGCTTTGGTCATTTAGCTTATCGAGTTTTGTCTGTAAAGATTTCTTTGTTTTTTCAAGCTGCTTAACGGTGATTTTCTCACCTCTGTCATACTTGATTTGAGCTACACCGAGAGTGATTTCATCAATCTGTCGCTGAAGCATTTCTCTCTGTCTTTCAATACTTATAGGGATTTTCTCAAACTGTGAGTGACCTATGATAATAGCATCATAATCACCCGTAGCAATTCGAGCACAGAACTTTTTACGATTTTTTGTTTCAAAGTCTTTCTTTGTCGCAACAAGAATATTAGCAGATGGGTACAACTGTAAATATTCAGATGCCCACTGTTCAGTA